>JAISUO010000070.1 GCA_031272035.1 Synergistaceae bacterium | reverse complement strand
GTGTAACCGGCCTCTCCGTTGGATGTCAAGAGCAGAAATGGCATAACATAACCCCCTTTGTTGCTGATAAATTCTGAGAATTTAACAAATTATATCACGCGACGCGAATTATTGCGCGCCCGAATGTTTTCGTCAGCTTTTCATCAGTTTCGTCAGATTGGAAGTTTTATGAGATACAATTCTGTACAGAAAAATCTCAGGTTGCTTTTAACTATGTACCGTGTTAATATACCCTAAAACATACTTTTCCAGTTGGATTTCAGAGAATCATGCCGTCGTATACGTTTTATTTTGTATTTTTTGCGTTTGTTTGACGCTTTTTTTGGAAAATCGTCAGCTCTGACGGGCGAAGGGAGGTGCGGCGGGTCCGGGAAGCGGAAAAAACGTATTGTCGGGGTGTACGCAGCGGTCACGAGTTTTACGCAGTCAAAATTTATAAATATCGGGGACAGGAGGGACATTGTAAGATGAAAAAGTTTGCTGTACTGTTCGTGCTTCTGGCGCTGCTGGCCATAACCCTGGGAGGGGCGGACAAAGCCTTCGCCGCGCCCGCGCCGATCAAAGTGGGTCAGCTCTGCGCACTGACGGGGGACTTTGCGGGATACGGCAACACCGAAGCCAACGCGGTGAAAATGGCCCTGAAGGAAATCAACGCCAAAGGCGGAGTGCTGGGACGTCCGTTTGAGGTCATCGTCTACGACAACAAGTCGCGGGTCGAAGATAACGTGAACGCCTCCCGCCGTCTCATCGACTCCGACGGAGTCGTGGCCATCCTTGGCCCTCAGACCAGCGGCATGGCCATGGGGATGAGCGCGGTGGTCAACGACAGAAAGATCCCGCAGCTGGCCCATATCGCCACCAATCCCCTCGTGACCGTGGATGAAAAGGGCGCGGTCCGTCCCTTTGTGTTCCGTATCTGCTTCACCGACCCCTACGCCGGTCTGCTGGCGGCGGAGTTCGCGGTCAACGACCTGAACGTGAAGGAAGCGGCCGTCCTCTATGACGTGAGCTCCGAGTACGCTCAGGGGCTTCGGGAGTTTTTCGTGGCGAACTTCGAAAAGCTGGGCGGCAAAATTGTGGCGGACGAAGGCTATCGCCTCACCGACGTGGACTTCCGGGCGCAGCTCACCAAGATCAAGGAGACCGGCGCGAAAGTTCTCTTTGTTCCGGGATACGGCAAGGACATGGCTCTCATCATCAAGCAGGCTCAGGAGCTGAGCACCGGCCTGACGGTTCTGGGCAGCGACGGTTACGCCGCCTTCATGAACGAGATCGCGGGCGACGCGATGAAGGGAACGATCTGGGTCAACCACATGTACGAGGAGGATCCGGCGCTTCAGAGGTTCTTCGCGGACTACAAAAAAGAGTACAACGACGAATGCAAGGAATACGTGACGGGAATTTTGGCCTACGAGTGCCTCTACTGGCTGGCCGACGCCATAACCCGCGCGGGAACCACCGACGGCCCGGCGGTGGCCAAGGCTCTGGAGGAGACGAAGGGGCTCCAGCTCATGCACGCCGTGCTCACCATCGACCCCAAGACCCACACCCCCCTGAACAAGGCGGGCATCATCCTGAAGGTGGACGACAACCTGGTGGCCAAGTTCTTCAAGAAAGTCGAACCCAAATAAATCGGGAAATTCGGAACCTGACGGGGGGTTTTCCCCTTCGGGAACCGTTCCGGCATCCACTCATAAATTCGCGGGCCGTCACATGCGGGGGGGCCAATGGACCGGAGGTTTTGCGCAAGCAGCCTCCGCCCCCTGAGCTTTAAATCATTCGTAAAACAGCCGGACGGAAATCTCTCCGGCTGTTTTTTTTCGTCTCTCTTATTTCAATATCTATTTTCATTCTTTTTCTGGATATGAAAAGGCCGATTCGGTTTATAATGGGGACGACTGACCATATTTTTTCCTGAAGAGGCCCTTGCTGAAAACTATGAATCTGAAAACGATACGTCTAAAAAACATGAATCTGAAAAAAATGAATCTGAAAATAAAAATCTTTTCTCTCGTCTTCATAATCGTTGTGCCGTTTTTTCTGGCGGTGATTTGGATTGTGTCCAGCCGGAACATTGAGTTCGCCAGGCAGAGCGCCTTTCTTCTCGCGGAGGAAATGGCGGAAAAGTACAAGAACGAGATCAAGGCGGAGCTGCAGGGGGCCCGTGTGACGGCGGAGACTCTGGCGACGGTGTTTCAGACCCTGAAGGCTCTGAACCTCACCGACCGCGAGATGATGAACACGATCCTGAAGAACGCTCTGGCGCAAAAGGAGTACATCAACGCCTTCTGCGTCGCCTACGACCCCAACGCGCTGGACGGGCAGGACAAGCGGTACGCCGGGGTGGAGCCGGAATACGACGAGACGGGAAGATACTCGCCCTACTGGAACAAGTTCGGCGGCAAAATTTCGGTGGAGCCCCTGTTCGACATCGACAGCGCCGACTGGTACATCGTCCCGAAAACCACGAAGCGGGAGTACATCACCGACCCCTATCCCTACCAGATGCAGGGTCACGACGTCATGCTGGCCAGCCTGATCTTCCCCATTCTGTACAACGGGGAGTTCATCGGAATCATCGCGTCCGACATCGTCCTCGACACGCTGCAGGCGATGGTGTCTCAGGTGAACACCAGCGGAAAGGGCGAGCACACGGCGATTTTCTCCAACTCCGGCGCGGTGGTGGCCCATCCGAACCAGGCCTGTCTGGGAAAGGATTTGACCGAAACTCTGGACTTCGACACAGACGAGGAAAAGCGCCTCGTGGCGGCGGAGGTGAGGGCCGCCGTCAGAGCGGGAGAAAAGTACATCTCCTCCGGTGAGCACTACTACACCGTCTACATGCCCATCCGCTTCAGCAGCGTCACGAATCCCTGGTCGGTGGCGGTGAGCATTCCCCTGGCCGAAATTCTCAAAGCCGCCGCCGACCTCCGGAACTACGTGGCGGGGCTGGCCCTTCTCGCCATCGCCGTGATCGGCCTGCTTCTCTACATCGTGGCGACGAGGATAACCCGACCCATCCTTCTGCTGGCCAACGCGGCGAAGACCTTCGGCGAGGGCGGGGAAAACTTCGACTTCGCGGCGCCCCTCGTCCGCAGCAGCGATGAAATCGGGATTTTGTCCGGCGCCTTTCAGGTCATGACTCAGAGGATCAACGACTTTGTGAGAAAAATGCGGGAGTCCACCGAGGCGCTGGCGAGGAAAAACGATGATCTGAACCGGTCCAACGAGCTGCTTCTCACCGCCAGAGAGCAGGCGGAGAAGGCCAACCGGGCCAAAAGCGACTTTCTTTCCAACATGAGCCACGAAATGCGAACGCCCATGAACGCCATTATCGGCATGACGGCCATCGGAAAATCCGGCTCCAGTCTGGAGAAAAAGAACTACGCCTTCGAAAAGATTGAGGACGCTTCCACCCACCTGCTGGGGGTCATCAACGACATTCTGGACATGTCGAAAATCGAAGCGAACAAGCTGGAACTTTCCAACTCGGACTTCGATTTCGAAAAAATGCTTCGAAAGGTCGTCAACTTCATCAATTTCCGGGTGGAGGAAAAACATCAGGTTTTTCGGGTGACGGTGGACAAAAACATCCCCACCCGCCTCACGGGAGACGACCAGCGGCTGGCTCAGGTGATCACAAACCTGCTGTCCAACGCGGTAAAATTCACCCCGGACGGGGGCATCATCCGTCTGGACGTTCGTCTGGCGGAGGATTCGAACGAGGACAGGGACGGATTCTGCACCCTCCGGATCGAGGTGACCGACACGGGCATCGGGATAAGCGACGAGCAGAAGGCGCGTTTGTTCAATCCCTTCCAGCAGGCGGACAGCAGCACCTCCCGCAATTTCGGAGGGACGGGGCTGGGCCTGGCCATCTCCAGGCGCATCGTGGAAATGATGGAGGGCCGCATCGAGCTGGAGTCCACTCTGGGGCAGGGGTCGAAGTTCATCGTCACGGTGAAGGTCGCCCGAAACCAGGCGACGCGCCGGGTTCTGCCCGCCGGTCTGAACTGGCGGAATCTCCACCTGCTGGTGGTGGACGACGACGACGAAACGCTGGAATATTTCAAAGACATCGCCGAAAACCTGGGAGTCGCCTGCGAGGCAGCCCGAGGCGGAGAGGAAACCGTGTCCATGATGGACGGGCAGCATTATCACGACATCTACTTCGTGGACTGGAAAATGCCCGGCATGGACGGAATCGCGCTGACCCGGGAAATTAAAAAACGCCGGAACGCCAACTCGGTGGTCATCATGATTTCCTCCACCGAATGGAGCGTCATCGCCGACGATGCGAAAGCCGCCGGTGTGGATCGTTTCCTGCAAAAACCGCTGTTCGCCTCCGACATCGCCGACTGCATCAACGAATGCCTGGGAGGGACGGCGGTGGAAGCTCCCGGGGCTCCGGCGGAGGACGGCGGCCCGGAGGTCTTCAGGGGCGCTCATATCCTGCTGGCGGAGGATGTGGAGATCAATCGGGAGATCGTGCTGTCCCTGCTGGAGCCCACGGAGATGAAAATCGACTGCGCGGAGGACGGCGAGGAGGCCCTGCGCATGGTGAGCGAAAACCCGGAGCGTTACGACATGGTCTTCATGGACGTGCAGATGCCGAAGATGGACGGGCTGGAGGCCACGAGGCGCATTCGGGCGCTGGACAGCCCGGGGGCGAAAACCGTCCCCATCATCGCCATGACCGCCAACGTCTTTCGCGAGGACGTGGAAAAATGCCTCGCCGCCGGAATGAACGGACACGTGGGCAAACCCCTGGACTTCGACGAAGTTATGGAAAAACTCCGAGAATACCTAAAAAGCCCGACCGTCAGCGTCACAAATCAAACATGAAAAATGAGTTTTAGGGAGGTCTCGGAGGGATTTCGTCCCCCTGGAGCCTTGACAGGAGGGTCTCGGGGAGGCTCCGCCTCCCTGAGTCTTAACAGGGGGGTCTCGGGGGGGACTCCGTCCCCCTGAGCCTTAAAAAAAGGATGTGGAATCGATGTATCTGGCATCGATGAGTTGGTCCAAAGCGCAGGAACTGAAAGGCGACGCGCTGGCGGCGATTGTGCCCCTCGGAAGCGTGGAGCAGCACGGGCCCCTGGGTCCCCTTGGAACGGACTACATTATTCCCCGGGATCTGGCCGCCCGAATCGAAGCGAGGCTGCCGGATCGGGTTCTGGTTCTGCCAACGCTCCCCTACGGCTCGACTCCGGCTCATCTGTCGTTTCCGGGAACCGTCAACATCGGTTACGAGGCGCTCTGTACCGTACTGCGGGCCATCGTTGACGCCGTGCTGGGCTGCGGTGTGCGGCGGGTTCTTTTCCTCAACGGACACGGAGGAAACGCGGCAGCCATCGACACCGCCGCGCTCTATCTCTACCACAGGGGAGGACAGGGGGCGGAAATCGACTGGTGGACCCTCTGCGCCCAGTTGAATCCGGACTGGCGGTGCGGGCACGGCGGCGGCGTGGAGACCGCCGTGGCCATGGCGGTGAAGCCGGACTGGGTCCATCCGGAAGACCTGTTCGAAAGCCGGATCGCGCACCTGAGCCCGCGCCTGAGAAACACCCACATCCACAGCGTGGAGTTCGAAAAGGGCACGGTCAAAATGGTCCGCGACGTGAGAGACGCCATCCCCTCCGGCGACGCCGGCTATGGAGACATCCCCGCCCGGGCGAATCCGAATCTGGGCGCGGAGATTCTGGACGCCGTCACGGACTACGCGGAGCGTTTCATTCTGGAGTTTCTGACCCTGGACCTCACGGCGGGCCGCAGGACTGGAGCCGGCTCTGAAGCGGATAAAAAGGAGGTTCGGCGCTGATGGGCGTTCTGACGGGACTGGCGATTTTTCTTTTCCTGCTGACGGCGGCGGGGACGGCCCGGGCCTGCACGACGGTTCTTGCGGGCAAAAAAGCCTCGGCGACGGGGGAAGTTCTCGTGGGACACAACGAGGACAGCGTGGGGCCTTACGTGATGCGGACCCACATCGTCCCGCCCCTTTTCCGGACCGGAACCGGAGCCGAAAAAAACCCCGTCCGGTTCGAGCCCGACGCGGCGGAGCTTCTCCTTCCCGCGGAGCGGCCCCGGCTGTTCTGGTCGGAGGCGCGCCCGTATTTTTCCGACGGAGGCGCGTCCTTCTGCGACTTTTACATGAACGGCCACGGCGTCGTCATCTGCAGCGACAACTGCGGCGCGTCCAGGGAGGACCACCCCGAGCTGACGGGGGGAGTCGGCTATGGAATCCGCCGTCTCACCGCCGAGCGGGCAAAATCCGCGTACAACGCCGTGGAGGTGGCCGTCGGGCTTCTGAAGCAATACGGCTATATCGGCAGCGGACGCTCCTATCATTTCGCGGACAAAAACGAGATTTGGGTGCTGCAGATCGTCAACGGCAAACACTGGGCCGTGAAGCGGGTGCCGGACGATCACGTTTACGTCAACCCCAACCATTACACCATCCGCGACCCCGACCCGGGAACGCCGGGGCTGGAGGAGCTTGTGGAGTACGCCGTCCGGCGCGGCTGGTACGACCCGGCTCAGGGCCCCTTCGACTTCGCCCGGGCGTATCAGGCTCCGCAGAATTACCGCGCCGGACGCAACCTGCACCGGCATCTGAGAGGGCTCGAAATCATCCTGGGACACCCCGTCGATCCGGAGGCCCCCCTGCCTTTCTCCGTAAAACCCGACAGAAAAATCGGAATCAGGGACATCGATCGCGTTCTGCGCTGTCATTTCGAGGGCACCCCCGACGACGTCTCCGAGGGAAAAAGCCCGCACTTTATGCCAAGTCGCCCCATCTGCGCCGGAAGCACACTGGAAAGCGTCATCGTGCAGATTCGGGACAACACCGACATGACGCTGCTCCATCGGGCGCTGGGACACCCCTGCCTTTCTCCCCGGACGCCCTGGTACTTCGGGATCCTGTCCGTCCCGCCGGAGTTCGGCGGCGTCGACCCGGAGGAGGCCCTGAGAACGCATTTTTCCGTCCCTCCCGAAGATCTGGACTGGGCGTCGGGAGAGGCCTCGCGCCGCTGCTCCGAGCTTCAGACGGCGGTGGAAATTCTCTACGAGGACGCGGCCGAACCGGTAAGAAAGGGACTGAAGGCCTTCGAGGACATTTTGGAGGAGGAGCTGACCCGATTCGAGGCCGCCCTGGCTCAGACGTCAGGGGACAGGGGCAGAACCGGAAAAACCTCCGACCGGCTGAGACGACTTCTCACAGGAGCGGTGAACCGCTGGACCGAGCGCGCTCTGAACCGCGTGGAAAGCCTCTTCCTGATGGTGAGGGTGCTTCCGATGGAGCTCCCGGAGAGGCTCGACGTCAACGACGGAAAAACGCCTGTGGTCGTCCGCCTGTCCCTTCAGAACCTCGCCAAACGCCTGGGCGACGACCAGGAGGACTTCGCGCCGGACCGAATCGCCCTCGACCGGACGCTCTTCGGGCCGGGCCACGTCGCCCCCGGCAGCTGGTCGAAGGCCAAAAGCGCGGAGGTGCGGAATGAAAATGAAGATGGAGAAAAAAGCCTTTGCCTCTCCTTTGAAATCGGGGATTGGCGGGAGGATACCGCGCCCTGTCTGACGGACATGTGGCTGCAGCTGGAAAATAAAGAGGGCCGGCGTTTGGCGGGAAGGGCGTTTTCAATGCTCACGGCCTTCAAAGGAGAGGATCAGGGATGTTCGGCCTGCGACCGCGCCTGAGGGACTACGGCCTCGTGATCGGGGGGATGCGGCCCGGCCCGCGCAACGCCATCACCGACATCGAAGGTGTGACGGTGGGGCACTGCACGGCAGACGACCCCGAACGGGGGATTCACACCGGCGTCACGGTGGTGATTCCCGCGCCGGATCAGACGCTGTTTGAAAACAAGGTGACGGCGGGGGCGTACATCTTCAACGGATTCGGCAAAAGCGCCGGCCTGATGCAGATCGAGGAAAAAGGCACTCTGGAAACTCCGGTGGTCCTGACCGGCGTCTCCAGCGTCGGCGCCATGTACGACGCCCTCTTTCATCTGGAAATGACAAGAAACTCGGAAATCTGCCGGACCAGCGGCAGCGTCAATCCCCTGGTCTGCGAGTGCAACGACAGTTTTCTCAACAACGCCAGAGCCACGCGGCTGGGGCGGGGACATCTGGACGCGGCCTTCGCCTCCGCCTCCGTGGATTTCGACGAGGGCGCGGTGGGAGCGGGTCGGGGAATGTCCTGTTTCGGCCTGAAGGGCGGAATCGGCAGCTCATCCCGCGTTTTCGAGGCGGCGGAGCATCTTTTTACGGTGGGGGTGCTGGTCAACGCCAACTTCGGGGAGCTTCCCTGTCTGACCGTGGCGGGACGCTGTATCGGCCCCCGTCTGGAGGCTCTGATGGAAACGCCTCCCCCGCCTCTTCCGGACAGCGGCTCCATCATCATCGTCATCGCCACCAACGCGCCGCTGAACTCGCGGCAGCTGAAGCGCCTCTGCAAAAGGGCCTTCATCGGCGTGGGCCGGACGGGGTCTTTCGTGGGAGACGGCAGCGGAGACATCGCCGTGGCGTTCTCCACGGGCTGCCGGATTCCTCACGTTCCCCCCGCCAGCGGGCTCGTCCCTCTCGCCGCCCTGCACGAGGAATACATCAATCCCTTTTTCAGGGCGACGGCGGAGGCCACGGAGGAAGCCATCCTGAACGCCCTGCTCGCCGCGGTTCCCCTGAAGGGACGGGACGGCAGCGAACGGCGCGCTCTCACGCAATTCTGGGAAAAAGTCTTCGACTAAACAGAAAAAGTCGGGTATGAAAAGCTCCTCAGACGCCGGCGCAGCCCTGAGGGGCTCGATGATAGAAAACCCGCACTTCTTCAGGCAGAAGAGGGGCCTGTTTTCCCGAAAGGGAGATTTCCGCCAGAGCGTCAGCGGAGGGCAGCACTTTTAAAACGGGACGCAAAAAGGGATGGTCGAGGCCGGCGGCCTTGCAGGCGCGCTCCGGGTCGTCCGAAAGGAGAATGGGCTCCGGAGCGGAGGTTTTTTTTCGGGAGTTCAGCCAGGCTTCAAGGGCTTCGCCGTCGTATTCCCCCGTGGGCAGATTTTCGGCGCAGCCAAAGGACGCCGCGTAAACCCGTTTCTGCCCCGCGTACACGAAAACCAGCGCCGGAGCCTCCCTTTGGGATTCCCTCACGTAAGCCCGGGCCAGCATCAAAAGCGAGGAGACGGGAACGACCCGAACGCCCAACCCGTAAGCCAGAGCGGACGCCCAGGAGACCCCCGTGCGAATCCCCGTGAAGTAGCCTGGGCCGTTTGTCACGGCGATGAGGCCCACGTCCTCCATTGTGCGGCCGGACTTTTCCAACAGACGATCCGCCAGCAGAGGAAGCTCCGCCGCCTGACGCCGCCCCAGATCCAGACATTCGGAGGCCAGAACCTCCCACGACCGCCCGTTTTCTCCGGAGCCGGATTCAGATCCAGCGCCGGAGGCGGCTCCGGTCGCACGGCAGACCCCCGCCAGGGTCCATCTCAGACTGCAGTCCACCGTCAGCAGAACGTCCTTCATGGCCGGCATTGGCATTCCTCCAGATTTCGCAGATTTCGGGGTTCGGAAGCGGCGATGCGAAACGTCCGGTCCGTCTCGCTCTCCGCCGAAATGTGTACGGTCAAAACCTGCTCCCGGGGAAGGGAGGCCCACCGCTCCGGCCACTCCACCACCAGAACGCGGCCTTCGGAAAGATAGTCCTCCAGCCCCAGCTCCTCCGCTCCCTCCGGCTCCAGGCGGTAAAGGTCCGCGTGAACCAGGTCGAATCGCTCCGTCCGGTACTCGTTGACCAGGGTGAAGGAAGGGCTGCGGACGTTTTTCGCGCCCAGCGCCGCGCCCATTCCGCGCACCAGAACGGTTTTTCCCGCTCCCAGGTCCCCGTAGAGCAGAACGGTATCCCCCGGAGTCAGCAGGCGGGCCAAAGCGCCCCCCAGGCGAAAGGTCTCCTCCTCGGAGGCCGTGCGGCGGACAATCTCATTTTTAATCTTCATTTTTATTTTTTATCTTCATAAAGGTCGTCGTCGGGGAACGCTTCGCGCTCCTCCCGTTCTCTGCGCAGACGCTCCCGCCGGCGCAGAAGACCCCGCACGAGGAACATCCCGATCAGCAGGCAGAAGGTAAAAATGACGCTGCGGCTGAACTCGATGCCGCCTTTGTTCATCCGTCCCGCCCCCATGACCACCACGATCGCCACGCTGAAGCTCAGGAGGGAGATAAAAAATCCCTTCCGTCGTATGCGCTCGGTTTTGCGCAGTTCTTCGTCCCAGTCGACTCGACGGCGACGGCGCGAGTGCCGGAAAGTCACGGACGGACCTCCTTTCGCAGGGCCTGAATGGCAAAGGGCAGCTCGTCGGCGATTTCGGAGGCCAGAACTCCGTCCACTCCCCTTCTCTCCCGCAGGCGGCGTCCCGCGAGGCCGTGGAGCGTCCCCCCCAGCAGGGCCGCGTGGAAGGGCGTCAGCCCCTGAGCCAGAAAAGTTCCGATGCAGCCGGACAGCACATCTCCCGACCCCGGAACGGAAAGTTCAGGCCCGCCCTCGCTCACCTGCGCGTATTGACTCGTCTCAATCCTGTTTTTCATTTCAGCCACAAGGGTCCCCCTGCCCTTCAAAAGAACGCAGCCCCACCGTTTCGAGAGACGTTCCACAGCCTCCGGCCGGGCGCCTCGAACGTCCTCCGGCGTCAGGGCAAGCAGGCGCGCGGCCTCCCCTTCATGAGGCGTCAGAACCACATCGGACCGGGGAGCCAGCGAGCCGCCGGCCTCCGCCAGGGCGTAAAGGCCGTCCCCGTCCACCAGCAGAGGGCGATCCCATTTCTTCCACAGGGCCGTCACAAAGGCGATGGCTTCGTCGGACCGCCCAAGGCCGGGCCCCGCGATCATCGCGTTCGTTCGGGGCATTTGCTCCATGGAAACGTCCAGCCAGGCGGAGGGAAGGTTCCGCGGGCCGGAGTTTTCGAAAGGCAGCTGCACCACTTCGGGGACGCGGGCGGCGCAGGCATGGCAAACCTCCGGCAGGGACAGGAGAGAGACGACGCCTCCCCCGCTGCGGAGCGCCGCCAGAGAGGTCAGTATCGAAGCTCCCGGGTAATTTTTCGACCCTCCCGCCACCAGAATCCGCCCCCGGTTTCCCTTGTTCATGTCCGGCGGACGGGAAGGCAGAAGGAGCGCGATCTCCTCCGGCGTAAATATCCTGAACGTCCAAGACACCTCCTGACGCGATACGCTTTGATTACAGGGATTCGATCACGACGACAGCCGCGGTATAGTCTCCGTCGTGGGTGATTGAAAGCCACACCCGTTTTTCTCCCCGGGCGCAGGCGGGATCGATTTCGGGGGGAACAATCAGCCGAGGCCCCGTTTTTGTGCGTTCGAGGCAAATCTGAGAGGAAAGGGCCAGGGTGTACATGGAAACACCGCTGGCCTTGGCAAAGGCTTCCCTTGCCGCAAAAGCCGAAGCGTAAGCCGCCGCACGGCCCCGTCCCTCCCCCTTCTCCTCGGCGTAGAGAACCTCGGAGGGGCGAAAAATCCGCCGCACGAAATGGGAGGATCGAATCGCCCGTTCCATGCGGGGGATACTGCAAAGATCGATGCCGACTCCGAGAATCATCTTCGACGCCGCCGCTTCCGGCCCGCGCTATTTACCGATCTCCTCGGCAACGCCCTTCACCACGACGGCAAGAATGCGCTCGGCGTCCCGCTCCACCCTGGCCATCCAGTCCTTCTTTTCCTGTACGTAAGCGGCGTCCTTCATGGAGGGCAGGTTGATTTTCACGTTCTCCAGCGCCCCCTTCAGTCCGGCATGGGCCTGAAGCGCCCCCACAGCCAGGTCGCTGGCCGCGTTGACGTTGCTTTTACCCAGCAGGGACTCGGCGTAACCCATCGCCTCCAGACAGTATTCGGCGGTCGCGACGGGAGAGGCGACGGCAACCTTGTAGGCCTCCTGAATCGCGGCGCCGCGCTTCGCCTTCTGTTCGTCCGTCTCCTTCGGCAGGGCGAAAGCCGCCATCACGGAGTCAAAGGCGTCCGTATCCCTCTGAATGGCTTCGAGGAGCTTCGTCGCAAGCGCCCCCGACTTCGCCAGAACGTCCTCCACGAGAGTTTTGTGCTCCGCGTATTTCGCCTTGCCCAGGGTCAAATTGCAGACCATGGAAACAAGCGCCGCTCCCAGCGCGCCGGAAAGGGCCGCCGCGCTTCCGCCCCCGGGCGCGGGCGCGTCGGAAGCCAGTTTTGCCGTGAAATCCTTTATCGTCATATCGGTGAGACTCATGGTACAGATTACCTCCTAAATATAGATACGTCGGGGCTTAACGTCCTTTCGTGCCCAGGTACGCCGCCCGGATTTCGGGGTCGTTGAGCAAATCCTTCGAGAGCCCCTCCTTGAGCAGACGGCCCGTTTGCAGAACGTAAGTCCTGTGAGAAAGGAGCAGAGCCTGCCTGGCGTTTTGCTCCACCAACAGAATACTGACCCCTTCTTCATTGATGCGCTTCAGCTCTTTGAAAATATCCTGAATGATAATCGGGGCCAGACCCAGCGAGGGTTCGTCCAGCAGGAGCACCACAGGCCGGGCCATCAGGGCGCGTCCAATGGCCAGCATCTGCTGCTCGCCTCCGGAGAGGGTTCCGGCGTACTGACTCACGCGTTCCTTCAGCCGCGGAAAAAGAGAGAACACCCATTCCATGTCCTTCTCCACGCTGCCTCTGCCGCTGCGGGAAAAGGCCCCGATCTGGAGGTTTTCGAGGACGGTGAGAGGCGCAAAGATCTTGCGTCCCTCAGGAACCAGAGAAAGCCCGCTCTGCACCACCTGAAAACTTCGGGACGGCAGTTTGCGCCCGTTCAGAAAGACGTCGCCCTGATCCCGTTTCACCATCCCCATGATCGCGTTCATGAAGGTGGACTTTCCCGCGCCGTTGGCTCCGATGACGGAAACGATCTCCCGTTCGTTCAGGGAGAGAGAAAAACCCTGAAGCGCCCGGATGGCGCCGTAACTGACGTGCAAATCCTTCGCTTCCAACACGACGCTCATGCGTCCACCGCCTCCTCGTCGCCCAGATAGGCGCTCAAAACCTCACGGTCGTTCTGGATTTCCTCAGGCGTTCCCTCCGCGATTTTCGCGCCGAAATTCATGCAAATGATATGAGGACATATCTCCATGATAACGTCCATGTGGTGCTCAATGACCAGCGTCGTCAGTCTGAAATCCTTATGGATGCCGGTGATGAGGTCATTCAGGGCGAACACTTCCTCGGGGTTCATCCCCGCCGCGGGCTCGTCCAGAAGCAGCAGTTTCGGGTCAAGGGCCAGCGCCCTGGCGATTTCGAGGCGTCTCTGCATCCCGTAGGGAAGGGTTCCCGCCGCCTGATGGGCGCGATCGGCAAGTCCGACCCTGTCCAGCAGCTCCATGCTTTTGGACCGGATGCGTTTTTCCGTTCCGCTCCATCGCCCCAGGTGCAGCATCGACTCCACAAAGCCGCAGTAATAATCGGGATCCGGACGGTAGCTGGGGGAGAGATGCCCCCTCAGACTTTCCCGGAAAGAGTAGCGATAGCGATTCTGGGTCGCCGTCATCACGTTCTCAAGCACCGAGGAACGGCTGAAAAGCCGCAGGTTCTGAAAGGTGCGGGCGATGCCCAGACGATTGACCTGATAGACCCGAAGGGGAGTAATATCCTGCTCCCGAAACCAAATGCTGCCTTTCGTGGGGCTGTAAACTCCGGAGATGACGTTGAACACCGTGGTTTTTCCCGCTCCGTTGGGGCCGATAATGCCCGCCAGTTCGCTCTCCGTGATCGTAAAGCTCATATTGCGAACGGCCTGCACCCCTCCGAAGAACATATCTATGCCGTCCAGTTCGAGGAGAACTCGCGCTTTTTCCATTTCATCCCCTCCTCTTCGTATTGGACCGGAAACCGGGTATGAAGGACCAGATTTCGCGGTTGCCCAAAAGCCCTTCCGGCCGCAGCACCATGATCATGACGAGCAGAGCGCCGTAAATCAGCATTCTGTACTGGGAAATGTCGCGGAAGTACTCCATCAGCCAGGTAATGAGGGCGGAGCTCAGCAAAGTCCCGCTCATGGATCCCAGTCCGCCGAACACGACCACGGCCGTCAGCTCCGTGGACTTCATCATGTCGAACATGGAGGGCTGGATGAAATTCATGTAACCGCCCAGAAGCGCCCCGGATATGCCGCAGTAGAACGCGGAGATCAGGAGGGCCTTCATACGGGAGGCGGGAATGTTGAACCCCATGAGGGACGCCGCCACCTTGTCGTCTCTGGAGGCCTTGAGTTCCCGCCCCAGGCGGCTTTCGATCAGGTTGAACATCCCTATGCCCAGGATGGTGAAAAACACCACCGCCACGCCGCGCCCCGTGTAGGACGAGATGCCCGGAAAACCCCTGGCGCCGCGGGTGAAGGACTGCCAGTTTTCGAGAATGAGACGGATGGCCTCCCCCAGCCCGATGGAGGCGATGGCGTAATAGTCCCCCGTGAGGCGCAGCGTCGGAATACCGATCAGCCAGGCGACCAGCACGGCGATGATTCCTCCGGCGACGATGGCGGGAAGCCAGTGAACGCCGTACCGCACGGTCATGATCGCCGCGGTGTAGGCCCCCAGCGCCATATAGGCCGCGTGGCCCAGCGTGAAAATACCCGTGAACCCCGTCAGCAGGGAAACTCCCATCGCGGCGATACAGTTGATGCTCAGCAGGACGATAATCCCCTCCGCGTACCCCGCCAGAGGCATAAAAGCGAGGACCAGACCCAGCGCCACAAAGGCGGCGTTTCCCAAAAGACTTTTTTTCATCATGGTCAGGACCTCCTCATATTTTGTCGCTGACCTGTTTGCCAAAGAAGCCGGCGGGCTTCACAAGCAACATGATCACCAGCATGGAAAACACCACGAGATCGCGCATCTGGCTGCTGATGAACCCGGCGGTCAGCATTTCGGCCAGTCCGAGGAGCAGACTGCCCACCACAGCCCCGGGCAGGGAGCCCAGGCCTCCGATAACCGCCGCCACAAAGGCCTTGGTGGTGATGGTTCCCCCAAGCTGCGGGTAAAGCGTATAGCGCACGGAGAGGAAGATCCCTCCCACCGCGGCCAGCAGCCCCGCCACAAAAAAGACGATGCTGATCAGAAGCGGCACATTGACCCCCATCAGACCGGCGGTGTTCAGGTTGCAGGCCGCCGCGCGAATCGCCAGCCCCCACCGCGTCCTGTTCAGAAAAAGCTGGAGCCCTCCCAGAAAGATCACGGCCACGATCAGAGAAAGGATGTCGAAGCTGTTGACCGTGACGTTACCTCCCAGATTGAACAGATCGTGAGGAAAAGTATCCTGAGGCAGGGCGCGGAAACGGCCTCCCACCACGATGACAAAGATATTTTCGATGACGATGCTCACTCCCATGGATGCGATCATGAGGTAGAGGGTCATGGAGGTGCGGTCCCGGATGGGTTTGTAGGCCATTCGTTCCGTTATGATGGCGACGACCCCCGAGGCCACCAGCGCCCCGGTAATGGAGATCCAGATGCCGAAGCCATATTGCGTCAGCAAAAAATAACAGGCGTACCCTCCCACCACCAGAAAGCCGCCGTGCGCAAAGTTCGAGAACAGCAGTATGGAATAAACCAGTGAATAACCGACCGCGATCAGCGCGTAAACCGAACCCAGCGACAGTCCGTTGATGATCTGCTGACTCAGGGTCGTCAACTGAATACCGATATCCAAAAAACATCCCCCCTCAATCTGCTGCTGTCCCGCCAGGACACGAGCCAGCGCTTTTGCCTCAGCACACTCTTCCGATTGATTTACGGTAATAGTCGATATTATATACAAAAAAACTCAAAAAAGACGGCGGACCTGAGTCCGCCGTGAGTTGATTTTTACAAAAAGTCTGTTTAAATATTTAAACTTTTCCACAAAAAAGTTCCACAAGTGAGATTTTGCAGAAATTAAGATCCAAATAAGCGGCTATTCCGGTCGGACTTTTTTAAAGAAAAGCGCTTTTTTCTGAACGGCATCGCAGCGCAGCATGACGCCATCCTTGTCTTTGGGATTGTGAAATTCGTCCATCGTCAGAACGGCGTGCAGCAGTTTCAGCCCTTTTGTGGATTCAAGGGCATCACGAATCTTCTGCGGATCGTCCGAGCCCGCCCGCTCAATGGCGTCCTTCAGCCAGTAGACACAGTCGTAGGCCATGACGGCGTTCATAAATTCCTGACATTCCGTTCCGGTTTTCTGCTGATATTTGTCGAAAAAGTTCTTCAGGACGGGGTCGTAACGGTCCACGTGACTGACCCAGTAAGTATCCGCAAGGGTGTCCCCCGCCACTTCCCACATGAAATCGCCGTAACCGTCTCCTCCCAGAATGACCGTTTTGATGCCCAGTTCACGGGCCTGTTTGACGGCCAGAGGAAGCGACTTGCCCATGAAGGGGTAGATCAGGACGTCCGCGCCGCTGTCCTTGATGTTGGTGAGCTGAGATCGGAAATCCACGTCGTCTCCGCGGAATCCCTCGTCGGCGACGATCGCCCCGCCGTATTCCTTAAACCCGTCGATGAAAAATTCGCGCTGTCCCTGGGAGTAATCGCTGGACACATCGTAGAGAATCGCCGCTTTTTTGAGCCCAAGATCCTTTACGGCAAAATAAGCCATCATGCGGCCCTGATAGGGATCAAGGAAACAAATGCGGAAATTGTAGGGCCGGACCTTCCCCTGCTCGTCTACCGTAACCAGAGGATTCGTGGGAAGGGTTCCGATGTGGGGAACTTTGCCCCTGGCGAAGATGGGCGTGGCCGCGATGCAGAGCCCGCTTCCGCTGGGGCCGATGACGGCGGCGACTTTGTCCTGTTCCACAAGGCGGCGCGCCGCGTTGACCATGTCCTCCTGACGGGTCCGGCAGTCGTACATAATGACCTCAAGATGTTTCCCCAGAACGCCTCCCGCGGCGTTGATCTCCTCCACCGCGATCTTGACCGACTCCACCTCCGCCGTTCCATAAGCGGCAAAGTCCCCCGTCACCGTCGCAATCTCACCGAAGCGGATCGTGTCGGCTCCCAGAGCGGGCAGCGCCGCAAACATTGAAAACACCACGAACACCGATAAAAACGACAGACACTTCTTCATTCAAATTCCCCCAAATCCAGATGAATTATAAATCTTTCGCCTCGATGATTATTCGTCTGAACAGGCTGCTTTGATTTTATTACATCATCATTGATTCGTAAATATATACGGTTTAATGAGTCACAGTGATAAATTATTTTATAATAGAAGGGATATAAGGCCATGTCTTAATTGATGTAAATACGTAAATCTTATTATCTTGAATTAAGTTATTTTACCTTGCTATCTTTGTTATCTTTGCTTGTCTCATGAGCCTCCTTTGCTTTCTGCACCAGGGCATCGCAGCGGTTATTGAGGGCGTCGTCGCCGTGGCCTCGGGTCCAGTGCCACTGAACGTCGTGGATCCGGGACAGTCTCAGCAGCTCCTCCCACAGGTCCTGGTTCAGGACGGGCTGTTTGTTCGACGTTTTCCATCCGTTCCGCTGCCATTTTGTCAGCCAGCCCCTGTCAAAGGCGTTTCTCATATACATGGAATCGGTATGAAGCTCCACGGCACAGGGATATTTCAGGGCGCGCAGCGCGCTGATCGCCGCCGTCAGCTCCATACGGTTGTTGGTGGTGTCGCTCTCCGAACCATAAATCTCCTTCTCGAAGTTGCCGTGAGCCGGAGAAATCAAAACGGCCGCCCATCCTCCCAGCCCCGGATTGGGTGTACAGCCGCCGTCTGTATAGATTGTCACTTTCGTTTTTTTGCTTATATTCCTGCTTATATTCATTCCTTCTCGCAGAGGGTCACGCGTTCCGCGCGAATTTCCATCTTCATGCCCAAAACAATGTTCCGCAGGTCGCTGCGGCCGTCTGTGGGAACCTCAAGCTGAACCACCTGCCCCGACCCGCAGCAGGGACAAATCCAACAGGTCCGCGCCAGACCGTCCTCATCCGGAGCTCCGGCCAATACCTTGGAATCGCCGCACACCTGACACGCCACGATGAGCATCAAAAGCACCTCCACCCAAATTATTCCAGTTCTATTTTAATCCTTACGGGACCCTCCGTATAGATGTCTTCCAGCGCTATGGCGTTGATAATCGTGGGCGTTTTTCTGAGCTTCATTTTTTCCACCACATCGAAGAAGTCCTCCCCCTCAAGAGCGCCAACGCTGTTTGTGGCGGGATCGATGAGAACGCCGGCCCTCACCGCGCGGTAACGAAGCTCCCTCAGAAAGACGTGCAGCGTTTCTTCCGCGTTGAACCCCGGCTCTTCGGGGTCCACGAGTTTGCGGTAAATTCTTTCTTCCCTGTCGTAGAGCAAATTGCTGCGCCCATACTCCAGGCGCACCCCCACGGCCTCTCCCATGGTGATGTTCTCAGCCGCCAGGGCTCTGAGATAAAATCGCCTCCCCGCGTTCGACACCCGGGCGATGAAGTCGGACTCCTCCTTTGCGTCGAACTTCACTTTTACGTTGTCCGTCATGGGTCCCCAGCGTTCGGAAAGTTTCTGAAAAATTTCGAGGTGCACCCGCTCTTTGAGAGAATCGAGTATTTTTACGACCTCCTCCTCAGGCGTCCCCGGAGGAACAGCCGTCTGGGCCAGAAGGGCGTTGGCCTGAACGGCGATGGCCTCCAGGCGCACGGCCTCCAGCTCCCGCTTCAGCTCCTCTGATTCGCTCCGCAGGGTCTCCACCGCCGCCTCAAGATGCTCTTTTTCGTCCAGAAGCAGATCCCGGTCGTTGCGGGAACGCTCCAGTTCCAGACGGGCAATGTCCAGGCTGATGCTGGTGGTATCCAAAAGAACGGTCTGAGTGTCCAGAAGGACGCGGCTGGAGAGCAGTTCGTCCTGATTTTTACTCAGTTCCTCCCGGGTGGCCTGCAGTTCCGTCCGAAGCTGGGAGGACTGCCGCTGCAGGAATTTTATGCTGAAAATGAGGGCGCGAACGTTTTGAGAGAAAAAAGCCACGACCGTCAGAACCACAACGGAAATAAAAATACCGGTGAAGGCCGTAATCAAACGGCTTGTGTATTTAGGCCGCAGCCCCAGAATGGATATTCGCTGTTTGCCGTATTTTGAACCGAGCATATCTCCCAGGAAGGCAAGAAACGCGCTGCCTGCAATGATCCCCACGATAAGAGTCCAATTGATATCGGTCCAAAGCTGTAACTGCAAAAAAGCTCTCCTCCCTCAGGCTCCTTCCTCGTTTTTCGACAAGATGGACGGAAGAGGTAAATAAACCCCCTCTCCCGTCGCTGTTATGCCACCCTGACGTTTATGCGGCTCATGGCGCGCTCAATGTCCAGCGTCGACCAGGCCTCCACGGCGCGAAGGGTATTTTCCAGAATATCGGGCAATTTTTCCAGCTCGTCCATCGAAAGACGTCCCAGAACCCACCCGGTTTTGCTGCCCTTCGACTCTCCGATGCCGATCCGCAGCCTCGGAACCTCCAGGCTCCCCAGAGAGGCGATGACGGAGGCCAGTCCGTTGTGCCCCCCCGCGCTGCCACGGGCGCGAAGCCTCAGCTGTCCATAGGGCAGCGCCATTTCGTCGCAAATAACCAGCACCTGGGAAAGTTCCATTTTATAAAAATTGAAAGCCTCCTGGATGGCAAGGCCGCTCAGGTTCATCCAGGTCAGCGGTTTCATCAGAATGAAATCCCGATCCCGCCAAAACTCGCTTCTGAATTTCGAAACGGGATTCCCAAGGCCTCGCTCCTGGACCAGACGGTCTATGGCCGCCCAACCCATGTTATGCCGCGTGTAGACGTATTCCTGACCCGGGTTGCCCAAACCTGCCACAAGTTTCAGTTTTCAAGTCCTCCGGCCCAAAACGAATCTTTTCCCCGTATAATCCAAATCCCTCAGTCGGCCTCTTCCTCGCCTTTGGCCGCCTTGCCCTTGGCCATGACTTCCACTTCCTGGGGTTCGGTCTCCGGAGCCGTCTCCTCCACGCTTCTGGGAATCGCGACGATGGCCGCGACCTCCTCCGGGTCGGCCAGGATCGTCAGGTCTCCGCTCAAAACGAGGTCTTTGACGTGGATCATGCTTCCCAGCGCCATGCCGGAAACGTCGATGTCGATGTACTCCGGAATGTTCATGGGCAGGGTTTCCACTTCGATTTCGTGCAGATTTTCCAGCACGCCGCCGTCTTTGATCCCCGGAGAGGTCTCCCTGCCCAGGATTCTGACGGGGACGTTTACCGTCACCTTGCGGTCCTTCAGGAGACGCATGAAGTCGATATGCACCAGTCTCCCCGTAAGAGGATGACGCTGCACCTCGCGAATGATGCACATCTCGTCGCTTCCGGAGGGAAGTTTCAGGGTGATTCTCATGGTTTCCCAGTGCCCGCCGCTCAAAACGCGGTTGATCTGCGTCGTGTTGACGCTCCCCAAAACGGCTTCCTTCATTTCAGGTCCATAAAACACGCAGGGCGTGAATCCCGATTTTCGCAGCCTGCCGGTGACGCCCTTTCCACCTCTGGTTCTGGGCTCCATCACTACCGTTACTAGCTCAGACATATTCCACAACTCCCTGATTATATAGATTTTCTGCCTTTACGGGCTTTCGCCCCGCAGGGCAGCGAGACACAAAAATACGGGGTGAAAAATCTCACCCCCGAGACTGCACCGGGCAATGATATTACATAACGGACTATTTGTCGAACAGGCTGCTGACCGACCGGTCGCTGTGGACTCTGAGAATCGCCTCCGCGAAAAGGGGCGCTATCGAGAGCTGGACGAGATGATCGGAGTGCTTGTTCTCCGGCAGCGGAATGGTGTCCGAGAAGACCAGTTTGTCGATGGCGGAGCTGTTGACGCGCTTCAGGGCCGGTCCGGAAAGGACGGCGTGGGTGGCGCAGGCGTAGACCGCCGTGCAGCCTCTTTCCTTCAGTCCCGCCGCGGCGTTGCAAATCGTGCCCGCCGTGTCGATGATGTCGTCCACCAGAATGGCGATCTTGCCGCGAACCTCGCCGATGATGTCCATGACCTCGCAGAAGTTCGCCACCTCGTAAGAGCGGCGTTTGTCCACGATGGCCAGGTCCGTTTTCAGCATCACCGCGAAAAGCCGGGCCCGCACAACTCCTCCCACGTCGGGGGAAACGACGATCACCTCTCCTCTTTTCAGCTCCGCTTCAAGGATTTCCTTGAAATAGGAAGCCAGGAGGGGCATTCCCGTCAGGTGGTCCACCGGAATATCGAAAAAACCCTGCAGCTGGCCGGCGTGCAGGTCCGCGGTGATGACCCGGTCCGCCCCGCTGGTGGTGATCAGGTTTGCCACCAGTTTCGCCGTGATGGGCTCCCGCGGCTTGGACTTGCGGTCCTGCCGGGCGTATCCAAAGTAGGGAATGACGGCGTTGACACGGCTGACTGAGGCGCGCTTGAAAGCGTCGATCATGATGAGCAGCTCGATCAGGTTGTCGTTAGTGGGAAAAGACGTGGGCTGAATAACGTAAACATCGGAACCCCTGACGCTTTCGTCAATGGAGAGTCCAATCTCGCCGTCGGAAAAGCGATAATGCCGGGCCGCCGAAAGCCGAACTCCCAGTTCGCTGCAAATACGTTTTGCAAAATCCGGATATGCAGTACCCGAGAAAATCTTGAGATCCTTTACACCAGCCACGCTGCTCAATCCCCACTTTCTTTTTTCCGCTGCATTCTCCGGGACGTCCATCCCTCAATGTTTTTCTGCGGCGCTCTTCCCATACCCAACGCGCCTTCCGGAACGTCCTCGGTTATCGTCGATCCCGCGCCGGTAGCGGAATCGTCGCCAAGGGTCACGGGCGCTACCATCATGGTATCGCTGCCAACAAAAACGCGGTTCCCGATTTTTGTGGAGAATTTATTTTTTCCGTCGTAATTGCAGGTAATACTGCCTGCTCCGATGTTGACGTCCTCCCCCAGCTCGGCGTCCCCCATATAGGACAGGTGAGGCACCTTGCTGCGACGTCCCAGGGTCGTCTTTTTCAGCTCCACGAACTTGCCCGCGAAGGCGTGTTCCCTCAGCTCCGAGCCCTCCCGGATATAAGCGAAGGGGCCGGCTTTCGAGTCGTCGGCCAACTGGCTGTTCTCCACGATGACACTGGCCACCAGTTCCACCCTCCGGCCCAGCCGGGCGTTTTTCAGAACGCACCAGGGACCGATGACGCTGCCCGCTCCCACGCTGGATTTTCCCCAGATCTGAACCCCCGGCATGAGGACCACCTCCGCCTCCAGAGTCGCGTCGGGGCCAATCCACACCGCGGAGGGGTCGACGACGCGCACGCCCTTCGTCATCCATTCCCGAATCAGACTGTCCCGCACCCGCACCGTGGTCGCGGCGAGTTCCTCCTGAGTGTTGACCCCCAGCATCTCCCTCTCGTCCACGGCTGTGGCCCTCACCGGCAGGCCCGCGTCGTTCATCAGCGACACCACGTCGGTAAGATAATATTCCCCCTGAGCGTTGTCGTTTTTGAGTTTATCGATGACCTGAACGAGGGCCTTCGTATCAAAAAGATAACATCCGCCGTTGACCTCGCGGACGCGGCGCTGTTCGGGCGTGGCGTCCCGATGCTCCACGATGAACACTTTTTTGTCGTAGGCGGCCCTCAGAATGCGCCCGTAACCGTCGGGAGCCTTTGTTTCAAAGGTGAGCAGGGAGCAGGCCGCTCCGGCTTCCGCGTGTTCCCGAACAAAAGTATCCAGAGTTTTGAGAGAAAGAAGCGGCAGATCTCCGTTGAGAACGAGAACCCTCTCGAACCGTTCCCACCAGGAGCGGGCTATGCGGACGGCGTGCCCCGTCCCCAGCTGTTCGGCCTGCCAGATAAACTCGACGGAGGGAAAGGATTTCAGGTATTCCCGCACGCGGTCCCCTCCGTAACCCACGAGAACCGCCACCTCCACGCCAGGACGTTCCCCGTCCTCCCGGGAAGCGTACTTCAGAACCGTCTCCAGCAGATACCCCAGCATCGGTCTGTCGAGAATGGGCTGCAGAACCTTTGGAAGCTCGTTCTTCATGCGCTGTCCTTTTCCCGCACCCAAAATCAGAATCCCCAAAGTTCCTTTTTCCAAAGTTGTACACTTCCCTGTAACATGCTTTTTAAATTATATCTGGATGATAACATAAAATCCTGAGGACAACTGCGGAGATGATTCGTTTGTTCACATTCGCGTCCGCAGCTCGTTTATTCTGTTTAGATATTATTATATTCATTTTTGCATAACTCATATTTTTCTCGCTCATAATGCGCGATTTCATATCCAAAATCGGGAGTACATGGGATTATTCCGCAGAATATTTTCAGTATAAATGCGTAACAGTACCCCTGTTTAGATTGTGCGACGGAGTTATAATAAATTTAAAACTGAGAAAGAGTGTATACATAGAAAATATATAAGGAACATATACAAAGCACATATGTAAAATATCCGGCAGGGAAAACCTGCAATTTTTACGAGGACGGATAAAAGATGAAAGAAATTCATGGGAGGGAATTCCCCGGGGAACTGCCCGCGGCACTGAAAGAAGAAAGCCTGACGATAAGGGTTTTCCCCGATCCCATTCTAAAAATTCCGGCAACACCGGTGGAGCGCTTCGACGATCGCCTCGCTTCCTTTGTGGATCGGATGAGGCTGGCGATGGAACTGCATGACGGCGTAGGACTGGCGGCGCCGCAGGTGGGAGTTTCGAAAAGAATAGCCCTGGTTTCCTTCGAGGGGGTTCTTTATGTTTTGATCAACCCCGTTCTGCTGGGGCAGGAGGGCGAACAGGAGGGAGAAGAGGGCTGTCTCAGCTTTCCCGGGATATACGCCGCCGTGAAGCGCCCCGCCTCCATTCGGGTGACCGCCCGGGACCTGACGGGAGAGGAACGGCTGTACGAGCCCGAGGGATTCCTTGCGAGGGCCTTTCTGCACGAAATGGACCACCTGGACGGCAGGCTGTTTATAGAATATCTCTCGAACCTGAAACGCGGCATGATCCGGAAGAAAATGTACAAACGCGCTGTGGGAGAGGATGAGTGAATGAGGTTCTGGTTTCTCGGAAGCGGGTCTTTTGCCGCGCTGTGTCTGGCCTCCATGGTCCGAAAATTCTTTTTCGAGAGGATTATCACTGGAAAACCGACACTGGCGGGCAGAGGGCTGAAAGAAACTCCCTCCTGCGTGGAGGAAACAGCCGCTCGTCTTGGACTCATCAGCGAGCGAACGGGGCCTCTTTCACAAAACGAGAACCTGATAACGGCCATAACCACGAATCCCCCGGACGTGCTTTTTGTCATCGACTTCGGACAGCTCATACGGGAACCTCTGCTGAGCGCCCCCCGTTACGGCTGCCTCAACATCCATCCCTCGCTTCTTCCGCGCTGGCGGGGCGCCGCTCCCGTGCCCAGGGCCCTGATGAACGGAGACTCCACCACGGGCGTGACTCTCTTTCGCCTCACCGAAGCCATGGACGCCGGTCCGGTCATACGACAAATCGAGATCCCCATCGGTCTCGAAGCGACTTCTGCGGATTTATATGAAATTCTTGCCCGAGAGGGTAGCCAAACAGCCTACGATGGTGTACAATGTCTAATTGAGGGGAGTTGTCAGATTTCAGCGCAGAATTCTGAATTCGCCACTCAGGCAACGAAAATTAGTAAAACGGAATTTCAGATATCCTGGCAACAAAACAGTCTTGATATTCACAACACGGTTCGTGCTCTCGTTTCTTCCAGGGGAGCGTTTGTGGTGGTCAACAACATGAGATTGAAAGTCTGGCGTACTTTACCTGTCGAACCGCCGTCCGAGGGGACTCCCGGGCAGGTCGTTTCGTTTATGGAGGGCGATCCTGTCGTTTTGTGCGGGAAGGGCGCGTTGCGCCTTCAGGAAGTTCAGTGCGAGGGGAAACGCCGAGTGACGGGTGCGGAATGGGCCTGTGGCGTCAGACTGAAAACAGGGGAGGTGTTGTCCTGATGGAAGATGATATTTTGGCGGATCTCGCATGTCGTTATAAATGGCCTAAAGCGATCGCTGTTACAGGAGCCCTGGGATCGGGAAAAACAGAATTCGTACTCAACCTGGCCAGAGGACTCAAAAAGACCGGAAATACCGTCACTATCGCCGATGCCGATATAATCAATCCTTACTTTTGTATCCGCCAGATCACTGAATTTCTCGAACAGGAAGGTTTTTCGATCATCAATCCTCCGGACTCCGCAAAATGGTCCGACATGTCCGTAATCAATTCCCATATTGGAGCTGCACTTATCGATTCGGCTCATCACCTGATCATCGACGTTGGAGGCGATGCGGGCGGCGTCATGGCCCTGAAGCAGTTCGAGCCGGATATTCGCGCCGCGGGGTACAAACTTCTTCTGATAGTCAACGCCTACCGCCCCAAAACCTCGACTCCCGAGGGGATCGCGGATATGGTGATGCGGATGGAGGCGCTGGGCGGCCTTTCGGTGGGCGCCCTGATCAGCAACTCTCACCTTATGGACAAAACCCTTCCGATCGACGTCGCCGACGGGCTGGATGTGGTTTTGGAGGCCGGACGCGGCCTGAATCTGCCGGTGCTGTACGCCACGGTGCTGCCTGAGCTGTACAGAGAAACGGATCTTTTAATGAAGGAAAGAAAATACGAGATTCCCCTGTGGCCGATGACGCGTTTTATGAAACGCCCATGGGAAGGGTCCGAAATGTGGTCATAGATTGGCGCCCGGTTAAACGGCTGAAGGGAAATTTAAAATGCAGCAGGAAAGGGGTCTTTTGAAATGCCGAAAGGACGTGTAGCGATCAGGGAAGAATTTTGCAAGAGTTGCGGTCTCTGCGTCGCGGCGTGCCCGACGAAAACCCTGAGGATCTCCAGTCACCTCAATCCCAAAGGGCATCGTCCGGTTGAGCAGGTTGGCGATGGATGTACAGGGTGCGCTCTGTGTGCCCGCACCTGTCCGGACGTGGTTCTGTCCGTATATCGCATTGACGGTTAGCGCGTCGCTTATTTTCAGGAGGTGGTACTATGGCAAGAACATTAATGAAAGGAACGGAAGCGATCGCGGAAGCGGCGATCCAGGCCGGATGTAAGTATTTTTTCGGATATCCGATTACCCCCCAGAATGAAATTCCGGAGTATATGTCGGCGCACCTTCCAAAGGTGGGCGGAATGTATCTGCAGGCGGAAAGCGAAATCGCATCCATCAATCTCGTGATGGGCGGAGCTTCCACGGGTTACAGGGTTATGACCACTTCTTCCAGCCCCGGCATCTCTCTCATGTCCGAGGGAATCTCCTACGTGGCCATGGCGGAGCTGCCCTGCGTCATTGTGAACATCACCCGGGGCGGCCCCGGACTGGGCAACATCCTCCCCGCTCAGGGCGACTACACGCAGGCCACCCGAGGCGGCGGACACGGCGACTACAGCGTCCCCGTACTGGCCCCCGGCAACCTTCAGGAGGCCGTGGATTTCACCCAGGACGCCTTCGATCTTTCCCAGAAATACCGGACTCCCGTCATGGTTCTGGCGGACGGGTTTATGGGCCAGATGATGGAAGCCGTGGAGATCAAGCCGCGTAAAACGGAAGATCCGGTCTCCAACGCGGACTGGGCCCTGGGCTGGAGAGACGAGAGGGGCGGACAGAGGCGAATCGTTTACAGTATGCATCTTTCTCCCGACGAGCTGGAGGCCCACGACACTCACCTGCAGGAAAAATACGCGCGCATCCGGACCAATGAAGCCCGCTTCGAACATTTCATGACGGACGACGCGGAACTGATCGTCACCTCTTACGGAACCACGAGCCGCGTGTGCCGCTCCGCCATCATCAACCTTCGCGAAGAGGGGTTCAAAGTGGGGATGGTGCGCCCGATAACCCTCTGGCCCTTCCCGTCGGCGGGATATTCCAGTCTGCCGAAGAGCGTGAAGGTCATTCTCGACGTGGAAATGAGCGCGGCCTTTCAGATGGCCGACGATGTGCGGCTGGCGACTCAGTGCGAAATTCCGCTGATGACGGCGGGACGCTGGGGAGGATATTCGCCCTCCGTGCGCCAGATCGAAGAAAAATGCAAAGAATTGCTTAACGGATAGGAGGCGGCTGCAATGAGTGAAACTCAGGTTTTCAGTATGCCAAAAGTCTGGAACGCGGACGTACACACCCACTACTGTCCAGGCTGTACGCATGGCGTGGCGCATCGTCTGGTTTCCGAGGCCATTGACGAGCTGGGAATACAGAATAAAACGATAGGGATCGCTCCCGTCGGCTGCGCGGTTTTGATGCACCAGTATCTCGATCTCGACTTTATCGAGGCCGCCCACGGGCGCGCTCCGGCCGTGGCCAGCGGGATCAAGGCCGTTCGTCCGGATAAAATCGTTTTTACCTATCAGGGAGACGGAGATCTGGCCTCCATCGGAATGGGCGAAATTGTCCACGCGATGAACCGCAGCCTTCCTTTGACCATCATCTTCGTCAACAACGCCATTTACGGCATGACCGGCGGACAGATGGCCCCGACGACCCTGCTGGGACAGAAGTCCACCACAAGCCCCTCCGGCCGTGACGCGAAGATGAACGGTTATCCCATTCGCGTGAGCGAAATGCTGGCCACTCTGGCGGGCCCCGCCTACATTGAGCGAGTGGCGCTGACACAGCCCAAATACATCATCAAGGCCAAACAGGCCGTTCTCAAGGCGTTTAAAAATCAGGCGGAAGGCCGGGGAGTGTCCTTCGTCGAGCTGCTTTCGACCTGCCCCACCAACTGGGGCATGCGTCCCACCGACGCCTGCAAATGGCTCGAAGAACACATGATTCCCTACTACCCTCTCGGGGTCCTGAAGGATTTCCAGTGAGGAGGCGGAACTGATGACTGACAACACGAAGAAAAATAAATTTGAAATGTCGCTGATCGCCGCGGGGTTCGGCGGTCAGGGCCTGATGGTCCTGGGACAGCTTATCGCGTACACGGGCATCGAAGAGGGACGCTACGTTTCATGGATTCCCTCCTACGGGCCGGAAATGCGGGGCGGAACCGCCAACTGCTGCGTCATCGTCTCCAGCGAGGAGATCGGCGCGCCGGTCGTTTCGGAAGCGGACATCATCGTGGTGATGAATCAGCCGTCCTTCGACAAGTTCAAGGACGACGTGAAGAAAAACGGGATTCTGCTCTATAACAGCGACCTCGTCAAAGCGGAGGGCACGCGCTCCGACATTCGGCTCATTCCCGTCCCCGCCAACACCATCGCTCTGGCGGAGGGAAGCGAGAAAGTCGCCAACATCGCCATGCTGGGAGCGGTTGTCGCCGCCTCGAAGATCGTGGGCGACAACTCCTGCGTCGAAACCCTGAAGGAAAAACTGGGAAAGAAAAAGCCCGAATTCCTGCCCATGAACCTTTCGACCTACGAAAAAGGCAAGGCGCTGGTCGCGTAATTTCAGTTTGAAGTAAAAAGCGTAACGCAACAATGTTACAATCGAAGGAGGGTGGGTATTCCACCCCCCTTTTTTGCATCTGGCACGGGACGGAAGGATGAAAACGATGAAAACTCAGGCGCAGGAAGAGAGTACGCTGTCAAGCCGCAGAATATATGAAGGTCGTATCCTGAATTTACGGGTTGACGAGGTAAAAATGAAAGGAGAGTTCCGGGCGACCCGCGAGGTGGTGGAACACAAAGCGGCCGTGGCCGTCCTGGCCCTTACGCCGGAGGACAGGCTTCTGATGGTCCGCCAGTTTCGTTACGCGGTGCAGGAAAGCACCCTCGAAATATGCGCCGGGCTGGTGGAGGAAGGAGAGGCTCCGGAAGAGGCCGCCGTTCGCGAAATGCAGGAAGAACTGGGGTATCGGCCGGGGAAATTGCGCGAAATCGGACGTTTTTACGCGTCTCCGGGCTTTTGTACGGAACTGCTGATCCTTTTTCTGGCGACGGACCTGCGCGCCGCCCGTCTGCCCCAGGACGAAGATGAAGATATTTCCACTCTGGAGCTGCGCGGCGAAGATGTCCCCGAGATGTTGGCGAAGGGCGCTTTCCGCGATTCCAAAACTTTCGCGGCTCTGACCTGGTTCATGGCATGGCGGGGCATGAAGCCTGTTTTAGACCTGTAAGCCCGCTTTTTCGTCGCTTTTTCGTCATTGACAAGGGTGGGTATCCCGTATAAAATATCTTCTGTTGTTCGGAAGAAGGGGCTGTAGCGCAGCTGGGAGCGCGCTTCCCTCGCACGGAAGAGGTCGGGAGTTCGAATCTCCTCAGCTCCACCAGATACTTCGGGGCGTAGCGCAGTCTGGTTAGCGCACCTGCTTTGGGAGCAGGGGGTCGAAGGTTCAAATCCTTTCGCCCCGACCAGAAAAAAGCTCCAGGGCAGGCAGAATGTAAGTTGCGGGAATAGCTCAGCTGGCTAGAGCGATGGCCTTCCAAGCCGTAGGTCGCGGGTTCGAATCCCGTTTCCCGCTCCATTGTGGAGAAAATACGCGCTCGTAGCTCAGCTGGATAGAGCAACGGCCTTCTAAGCCGTAGGCCGCGGGTTCGAATCCTGCCGGGCGCGCCAGAAAATTAAAAACATGTACAAAAGTACATGAATAATGACGGTGAGCGTAGCTCAATTGGTTAGAGTCCTGGATTGTGGTTCCAGTGGTTGGGGGTTCAAGTCCCCTCGCTCACCCCAAGTAAGTCACTTACGCGCTCGTAGCTCAGCTGGATAGAGCGACGGACTTCGGATCCGTAGGCCGCGGGTTCGAATCCTGCCGGGCGCGCCAATTTACGAATAAAGGCCATCGTTTAAAATGGATTGTTAGCTCAGTCGGTAGAGCAGCTGACTCTTAATCAGCGGGTCGTGGGTTCGAGTCCCTCACAATCCACCAATTAAAAAAACAAGCAAGTCCAAATTCATATAAAAACCTCGCCCACAGGCGGGGTTTTGTCATTTCTCCGTCCACTGGAATATACCTGAATATGCTAAAATCGAAAGCACGGAAGACCACACAGAAGACCACAGAGCCACCTGAGAAAATCCTGTGGACTTCTGCATGAAAATAGCGCAGATACTGCTTTTATGTCATATTCCTTGTGGTCGTGATGACGTTTCGCTTTTTGGGATTTCTGTGGACTTATGTGGACTGGAAGGAGGAAGCGCTATGCCTGTGAAAGATAAACTGACGGATCGGGAAATCCGCGCGGCGAAGCCGAGAGAAAAACGTTATGAACTTTCGGACGGCGCTTGTCTGTACCTTGAGATCATGACGAACGGCTCAAAGTTTTGGCGCTTTCGAAGCCAGGGGGGAGGACGGGTACTCAAGCGATCCTTGGGTCAATATTCCAGTGACCCGACCACTGGCGTTTCTTTGAAAGAGGCGCGGGTTGAGCGCGATAATCTTTTGAAAGCCCAAGAACAGGGCAATTTGAAGGAAGTATTGAACCCCTCGAAGCCAGCGGAACTTCCCACCTTCGAACAAATTGCCCGTGACTGGTACACCCAAAACGCCGATGGCTGGGCGCCAGGACATGCCACGAAGGTACTCTACCGTATGGAAAGGTTCTTGCTCGCTCCTTTAGGGCAACGACCCATCGGAGAGATTAGAGAGCCAGACCTGCTGGGCATAATCAGGGCAATTGAGGCAAACGGCAATCTTGAAACGGCGCGAAGAGTCCGTCAGGTTGCCGGTATGATTTTTCGTTTTGGCGTGGTGCTTGGTGTGTGTGAGCGCGATGTCGCCTGGGCTCTCAAGGATGTTTTAAAGGCTAAAAAGACTCAGAAACATTACAAAGCCCTGACGAAACCGGAGGAAATTGCCGACTTGCTCAGGAAAATCAGTTCTCAAACATGCCCTTGCACAGCAATCGTAAAGGCGGCCGTACTTTTCAGCTTTCACGTTTTTATGCGCCCCGGCGAAATCAGAACCGTCGAATGGTCAGAAATTGATTTTGAAAAAGCTCTCTGGGAAGCCCCTGCCGAAAAAATGAAGAAAGGCCGCCTGCACATCGTACCACTTTCAAAGCAGGCAATAGAAATTTTGCAGTCGTTGCGTCCTTTAACCGGGCACGGGCGCTTTGTTTTTCCCAATTCGCGTAATCTTCTTCATGGAGATCGCCCTATGAGCGGAGAAGCGGTCCGAAAAGCCCTGCAAGCTATACAGGTTGAATCGACGGCACACGGAGTTAGAACGACAGCCAGCACAATCTTGAACGAATCAGGACTCTGGGATGGCGACTTGATTGAACTTCAGCTTGCCCATGCTGAAAGAAACTCTGTCCGAGCCGCTTACAACCGCGCTCAGCGCTTGGATGAAAGAAGAAAAATGATGCAATGGTGGTCGGACTGGCTCGACAACCTGACCAGGCAAGATTAGCTCTGTTCATTTCTCTTCTTTTTCTCTCTCGCGCGTTTCACCCTGCCGTAGTTTGCGCAGTTCGCGTGTTTCTTCCAGGTGTCTCTGTGTCCTTCCATGTTCTCCCATCTCCCGCATAAAGAGCAGCGGCGCAACCGGATTTCCCCGGTCAATGCCAGGTAAAACTGATACCACATGGCGGAAAGCAGGCTGGTCGGTTCTATAATTTTTCGGAACTTTCCGTCGTCATCCATCCTGAAAACGAACTGCAGCGGAAAAACAGCCAGCTTTTTACTGATTGTTTCCTGTATATACCGTAATGCGGCTTCTTTCATATCGAGTTTTTCCGGCAAATAACCAAACAGTTTATAAGGCGGCCTCACGAAATCCGGCCCGTAGGTTGGGTCCTTGCCAAGTCT
>JAISUO010000069.1 GCA_031272035.1 Synergistaceae bacterium | reverse complement strand
CGTCCCCCGGGTGGAGTGGAGCCTGCCGGACGGAAGCGACCATGCGCAGGATTTGGACCCGGCGGTGACCTGGTCCTGGATCGTCACGGGCAACAGGAACGTGATTATCGACGACGACGACACCGGCAAAAAGCATCACGGCGGGTGCAACGCGGGCTTTTCAGCTTTTTCACTAAGCCTGATGACGCTGGCGCTGATTCCGGTCCTGACTCTGGAGCGAACGGGAAAGAAACGTCGCTGAAAGAACAATTGAAAGAACGTTAAAAGAAAGACGAGAGGGCGGCCTTCGGGCCGCCCTCTGTTAATGGTGCGCCCGGCATGACAGGTTTGGCAGCAGGAACTGTGGGTGTCCGTTGCTTCACGAAATCTCCGAGCCGACGCAGATTGAGGTATTGCACCGCCTTTCCGAACTGAACCGCCTGCGCTACAATGGGGAAGTGGAGAAAGGGCTGCACTGAGGGTTGGAGGGCGCGGTCAGTTTATGATTTTTTCGACGGGGGGCGATTCCGATGAAAGGATTGCGCGTGTATCTCGAAACTACCGTGTTCAACTACTATTTTGACGAAAATCGTCTCGGACATGCAGAAACGGTAAGGCTGTTCGAGGCGATCAGAAATGGGGCAATGGAAGCGTATACTTCGATTTACGCTCTCTATGAGATTACGAATGCGCCGCCGGACAAACAGCGTAAAATGTTGCGTCTCATTGAAAACGACGAGATTCGAGTCGTCCAAAATACCGACGAGGTAAATCGTCTCGTGGACAGTTATATACGTAACGGATTGCTCTCGGAAAATCACAGATTGGATTGTTCTCATATTGCAATCGCTTCGGTATATGGGCTTGATTGCGTTTTGTCTTTCAACTTCAAGCATATAAACAAAATCAGAACAAAAAAATTCATCAATCTCATGAATTTGAAAGAAGGCTACAAAGAAATATTTATCTGCACGCCTATGGAGGTGTTGGAAGATGACTAACCAGGGACTGTTCGACGAGGATATAAGCGATTTGCGGGTACGGCTTTACGAAGAAACGAAAAACATGACGCCGGACGAACTCAACGAGCACATTGATCGGCAGGTTCGGCTGATGTTCGAGAATCACGGTATGCAACCTCACTTCGAGGCGAAGAAACAACAAAAATTCGCGGTCTAGTTTAGAAATATTTCCGCCTGGATTTGCAGAGGAGGTTTTTCCGCGCCGAAAAAGAATCAGGGAGGATTTCAGGAGCATGACCGATTCGCAGGCGGGAAAAAGTGCTTTAATAAAACAATTGGATTTGAGATCGGAGGTCTTTTGATGGCGGAAACATCGACAACTGCAGTGGTACGGGCACGACGCAAAAACGAACTCTGGCTTACGGAGGAGCAAACCGACAATTTGCGCCTGTCCCTGAGAACCAGCGGGATTCTTTTTCAGAAAAAAACTCCCTACCAGGAGATTCTCGTGGTCGAAACCCCGGAGTACGGCCGGACGCTTGTCCTCGACGGGGCCATACAGCTGACCGAACGAGATGAATTCTGCTACTCGGAGATGATGGCCCACGTCCCCCTGTGCGCCCATCCCGATCCGGTCCGGGTTCTCATCGTGGGCGGAGGCGACGGGGCCATTCTCCGGGAGGTTTTGCGCCACTCCGGCGTGGAGCGATGCACCCTGGTTGACATCGACAAAGAGGTGATCGACACGTCGAAAAAATATTTTCCCGCCACAGGCTGCGAGCTGGAGAATCCACGAGCGGACATTCGCTGCATGGACGCTTTGGAATACATCAGAACCACCGAAGACCGCTTCGACGTCGTCATCGTTGACAGCACGGACCCCGTGGACTTCGCGGCCGGTCTGTTTCAGGCCCCTTTTTACAGGGCCATCCGCGATATTTTAAATCCCCATGGAATAATGACGGAACTTACGGAATCTCCCTTTGCCGACACGGCCCTCATGCGGCAGGCAATAAAACAGATGCGCTCCGTTTTTCCTCTCGTTCAGATGTACTGGGGCGCGGTTCCCACCTATCCTACCGGAATGTGGACCTACGGCGCGGCCTCCCTGGGACCGGCCCCCTCGACACCTTTACGGAACGTAACGGGAACTCGCTATTACACAGACGCAATCCACCGCGCCGCCTTCGTGCTTCCGCCCTTCCTGACCGAACTGCTGGAGTGATCCGGCTCCGAAACAGGAAGGGAAAACGGCAATAAGAAGACCACTACGGAATATCTTATCTAAGGAAGACTCCGTATTCCTGCTTTATTTCTTTTTGGCCTTTGATACCTTTTCAATCGCCCGAATCAGGGGTTGGATACGTTTGTCCGTCGCCGGATTTTTCAGAGCCTGATCCGCGCTCGTTTCTTTCTTCCAGTATTCCTTGTTGCGTTTGACGCTGACGCTGATGACCGAGCCGTCCAGGGAAACACCCGCGAAGAGGCCCTTCGTCAGAGAATAGCTGTATATGGAAGCTTTCATCTGACCGTCGGTGGCCGCCTCTCCCCGCCTTCCCACGGGGCCGGCGGCAATCGCCACGTCCCCGCCCAGCTTGGTTCTGCTCTTCAGAAAAGCATCCACGCCGGCCTCGTTGGTGATCACCAGCACGAAAGAAATTTTCTGCGCTCCGATCTGCAAACCCACAGACCCGCCGCCAAGGTTATAGAAACTGGGGCCGTACCATTTTTTTCCTTCTCTGCGCAGAATGAGCCCCTCGCCGTACTCGCCGCCGATGATGAAACCCGCCTTCACGAAACCGGGCACGAAAGCGACAGCCCGGGCGTCCTGCAGAAGTTCTCCCATACTGCTGGCGTCCTCCTGCCGGGACATCTCGTTCAAAACCTCAATGGCATCTTCGATAAGACTGTTCGCCGTGGAATCGGCCTCGGCAGAAGAAACAAACAGGAAAACACAGAGCGTTATCTTCGCCAAAATCGCCAGAAATTTCACCGATCGTTTCATTTCAATTTTCCTTTACTGCCGCTTCCAAACACCAAAAAGACGAGTTCCTTTGCGGGCTCGCCTTTTTTTCTGAATTTGAAGCCAGCCGCGGAATCAGACGACGCTGTCTTTGAGAGCCTTACCGGCTTTGAATACGGGAACCTTCCTCGCGGGAATATGGATCACTTTTTTGGGATCCTGGGGATCGTGCCCGTCACGAGCGGCCCTCTGGCGCACCTCAAAAGAACCGAACCCGATAAGCTGTACCTTATCGCCGCCGGAAAGGGCCGAGGTTATGGCATCAAACACCGCCGTCACCGCAGCTCCCGCGTCCTTCTTCGTCATCCCCGCAGATTCCGCAACCTTTTCGATCAAATCTGTTTTTGTCATTTTCGACTCCTCCTTCAAAACATTCATACCTGCAACATATCCCTGTTCTTCTGCACGAAACATCGCTGCTGTTGCCGAAAGCGCTTCGCCCTCCGAAAAATACACTTCCGGAAAAAAGCCGCTCCCAAAATCAGAAATACCCATTATTTTTAACGCATTGCGGCCCTGTGGTCAAGAGCCGAAAAGCAATCCGCGGAAAATAAATTCATTTTCCACAGATTTTGGTCGCCGTTTTTCTGCCGCGCCCGTTGTCCTTTTGATGAAAAGAACCGTTTTTTGCTCCGAAGCGACCTCCCGTATTTCGGGATATTACGTTATTATTAGGACGTGTGTTTCAATTTACGTTCGTGGAGGTACTGAATGATACAGGCAAATGTTTCCGTATTGGAAGAACTGCGGTCCCTGAAGCAGGAACTGCAGGACAGTCTTTGACCTGCCCGCTCTGAAAAACAGGGCTTCCGAACTGGAAGCGGCGACGGCGGCGGAAGATTTCTGGTCCCAGGAGGGCAGCCAGGATGCTTTAAAGGAACTTTCCGGCATTACGCAGCGTCTCGGAGAATGGGAACGGGTCTGTCGGGAAATGGAGGATCTGGACGTTCTCGACGAAATGCTGCGGGAGGGCGACGACCGCGAACTGCAAAAGGAATTTGACGCCCGGACGGCCGAACTGCGCCGCGCTCTGGACCGGCATCAGCTCATGATCCTCCTGAACGAGGAGTACGATGCCGCCAGCGCGATTTTGACGGTGCACGCCGGATCGGGAGGGCTGGATTCTCAGGACTGGGCGGAGATGATGCTCCGCATGTATCTGAGATGGGCCGAGCGGGACGGATTCAAAACAACGGTCATTGAGGCCTCCTCGGACGAAGAGGCGGGGATCAAGAGCGCTACGGTACTTGTGGAGGGCGAATATGCCTACGGCTATCTCAAATCCGAAAAGGGAGTCCACCGACTGGTGCGGATTTCTCCCTTCGATTCGGCCCATCGCCGTCACACCAGCTTTGCCTCGGCGGGAGTTTCCCCCGAACTGCCGGACAGCGTGGAGGTGGAAATAAGGCCCGAAGATCTGCGGGTCGATACCTTCCGGGCCAGCGGAGCGGGCGGGCAGTACGTCAACCGAACGGACTCGGCGGTTCGGATTACGCATATTCCCACGGGAATTGTGGTAAGCTGTCAGAATGAGCGCTCTCAGCACATGAACCGTCAGGTCGCCATGCAGGTTCTGAAGAGCAGACTGTACGAGCGCGCCATGCAGGAGCGCAGCGAAGAACTGGCGGCCGTCGTGGGCGACAAAAAAGAGAACTCCTGGGGGAATCAGATCCGTTCTTACGTGCTGCATCCTTACACGCTGGTCAAGGATCATCGCACGGGAACGGAAAAGGGAAACGTGCAGGCCGTTCTGGACGGCGACATCGACGATTTTATTATGGCTTATCTGCGATGGAACAGGCAATAGAAGCCTCAGGACGGAAGGACGTCGTTTTCCGCGCAGGTTCCGCAGGGGGCAAATACAACAGCCACAGATTTGGAGTTATAAGTTTGAATTATTTAAAACGGAGTTTTTTATATAGTTTCATTATTGTTTTTTCGGTGTTTTTGTCTCAGGCGTCCTTTGCCGCCCCCGCGGCATTCATCCCGGAACAGCCCGTCATGCCGGCGAGCCGTTTGCGTCCGGGAATGCGGGGCTACGCGCTGACGGTGCTGAAGGGGACGAAACCCGCGCGTCTGCCGGTGGAAATTGTCAGCGTCATTCCACGAAAGGACTCCGCGAAAAACGCGGTTCTGATACGCGTGCTGCCCTCTTCTTCCAGGGCGGCCGGCAGCTTCGCCCAGGGCATGAGCGGCTCTCCGGTCTTCATTGACGACAGGCTGGTCGGGGCCATCGGGACAGGCTGGAACTTCAGCGACCACAAAACGGCGCTGGTGACCCCCATAGAGGCCATGCGCGGCGTCTTTTCCCATCCCGACGCGCCGAAGCTTCTCAAATCTTCCGGGCAGGAGAAAACCTCCGATCGAGCTTCCGATCTTTTTCTGTCGTCCTCAACCCTCACAGCGGGAGGCCTGAGTCAGGAATCCGCTCTGAATCTGGGAGAGCGGCTGGGAGTTCCTCTGGAGTCGGTCCCCTGGGATGCCGCCGGGGATCTTCCGGTGAAATCTGAAAAATTCCGCCCGGGAGACGCCATCTCCGTGCTTCTGGCCTGGGGAGACGTGGAAATTTCCGCCACGGGAACGGTGACAGCCACGTCAAAGGACGGACGTTTTCTCGCTTTCGGACATCCGTTTCTGAATCGGGGAGCGGTGAATTTTCCCGTGGGAAAGGCGTATATCCACGACATCGTCTCCAGCAGGCTGTTTCCCTTCAAGCTTGCCTCTCCCCTTTCCCTGACGGGCACGGCCACTCAGGACCGGAATGAGGGCATCGGAGGGCGAATGGGATACTTCACGCCCTCTATTCCGGCGACTCTGACGTTTTTGGACCTGGACGCCGGCAATGGGAAACGAACTGAAAAAAAATTTCGCATGGCGCCGGACGAAACCCTTGGACCGAAACTGCTGGAGGGCATTTACAAAGGGCTCCTGGACGATCAGTGGCAGCGCCGGGGACAGGGAACCCTGATGGTTACGCTTCGGGTGGAAGGTCAGGGCATGACGGAAGGGTGGACGCGGACGAACATGTTTTTCTCGGAGAATGACGCCAGCAGCGTCGCTCTTCGGGAATCCGCCGCGATCATGGAACTTTTTCTCCGGCAGCCCTTCAGGGAAATTTTCCCCGTGGGATTTCGACTCGACGTCTCCGCCACACAGGAGCCCAAAATCCTGCTCATCGAGGACGTCAACGTGTCTTCCGACGTAAAACCGGGCGATACTCTGGACGTGGAGGTCACATTGCGCCCCTGGCGGCGTTCTCCCGTCAAAAAGAAATTCGAGCTCACCGTTCCCAAAGACGTCACGGGAGTCTGTGAGCTGGTGGTTCGGGGGGGAGGAATAAACTCCCTCACCCAGACGGCCATTGAGGGAGGCTGGAAGTCCATCGACGGTTTTGCCCGAATGATGAAGGAGATTTCCGCGGTGGACGCCAACAACGAACTTATCGTGGAACTGCTGCACGACCGGATCGGGTCACTGGAGGACCGGCAGACCGCGAAGGAAAAAAAGAGCTCCGCGGAGCTTCTGCCGGAAGAAAAAGAGTTTCTCAGTGAAACGAAAGCCCGACGGATTAAAGAGGGAACTTTGCGCATTTCACGCTCGGAGTACGTGGTGGACGGCATCATGAAACGCGTAGTCAACGTCGCGGGCGAAAACTGACCGGAGCGGGAAAAATTTATGGCGGCGAACAGGGATAACGGACAGGGCGTTTTTATCACATTCGAGGGAATCGACGGCTGCGGAAAAAGCACTCAGGCGGAACGTCTGGCCGCTTTTCTGAAAAAAACTCCCGGCGCGGAAGGCGTTTTGAGAACCTTCGAGCCAGGCGGATGGAAGGGCGGCAGGCTCCTGCGGGACCTCCTGCTGGGAGACACTCCGCTGGGACTGCGGACGGAACTGCTGTTGTTCCTGGCGGACCGCAGCGGGCACCTGGACGCGGAGATTCTTCCGGCGCTCCGGCAAAAACAGTGGGTGATTTGCGAACGTTATACGGATTCCACCTTTGCCTATCAGTCCTGGGGCCGGGGAGGTTCCTTCAGCGAGATGGAGTCGCTTTTTCAGTGGTGCCGATTTCCGGTCCCCGACCTGACGATTTTTCTGGACATCGACCTGGACGCGGCTTTTTCCCGGCTGACGGCAAGAGGCGGAACAGATCGCATCGAGTCCGACGGCAGGGCGTTCATGGGCAGGGTGGCCGAGGGTTTTCGAGAGCTGGCGAAAAGGGCTCCCGAACGAATCGTCACCGTTGATGCGGGCCGAAGCGTGGAACAGGTTGCGGAAAACGTGAGAGAACACGTAACGGCCCTCCTGGAAACGCTCAGAGGATGATGAAATGAAGGTCGGCCGGGGAACGGACAGCAAGGTAGAGCATCAAAGCGGCGGGAGCGGACGTTACCACTCCGGCGCTCAGTCTCTGTCGCCGGTGAGGGCTTCCTTCGCGGACTCCATGGAGAACATGACGGAAGAAATGGAGCTTCAGGCCCTTCTGGACCACCTCGACGCCGTCACTCTGAAACTGTCGGTTTTTCCGGCCGAAGGTCTGTTGATGGAGTACAAATCCATCCTCAGAGAACTTTTGAAGAAAATCATGAAGGGATTCAACCTGCGCCGGGATCTGAAATGGCGGCGCAGCGACCGCGCCACCTACGTCACGGTCGAGAAGGCGGAGGCCGCCATGGCGGAACTGGAACAGATATTCTCGCAGGAAAGCAACAGAACGCGCACGCTTCAACTTCTGGAGGAGATAAAAGGATGCCTGATCTCACTCCTGTTTTAGAAAAAAATATTGCGGGAACAGAGGAAATCTCCTTCAGGGAACTTCCCGCCTGGAGGGAAATCGAAAAAAACTTTCTCGTGGGGAAAATTCCCCACTGCTGGGCGATCCGCGCTCCCGCCGGGTGGCATGGAGAAATTCTGAAGGCCATGTCCCATTTGTATCTTTGCGACAACGGAAAGGGGAACGACGGCTGTCCGGGGTGTCGGGCCTGGAGCGCCACGGAGGAAAAGGGCGAAACCCACCCCGACCTGACCATGGCGGGGACTTTTGAAAAAGCCGCTGGCATCGATGCCTGCAGAGCCCTGATCCAGGAGCTGCCGCTGAAACCGGTGACAGCGAAACGCCGCCTGGGAGTTCTGCCCTCGGCGGAAAAACTGCTGCCGGCGGCGGCCAACAGTCTTCTCAAAATCACGGAAGAACCGCCTTCCCACGCCTGTATTCTCTTTATCATGGAAGGCGACGATTTTCTCCCAACGCTGCGGAGCCGTTCACGTTTTACCGTTTTGACGGCTCCATTCTCCCTTTCCGCGAAGCCGGCCCCCGACAATGACGTGGAGTGGCTGGCCTGGCTGGAAAAAATGAAGATGGAAGGAGCGAAGGAGGACGAGCCGGATATTTCGGAACTCCTCTCCAACTGGGTTTCATACGCCATGCAGACAGAAAGCAACGGAAAAAGCAATGGAGAAAACAATAGAGAAAACAATGGACTGATGAAAGCGGCCCGCATGGAAAAACTGCGACTGCTTGTTGAACAAAAAAAACTTTCACGCAATATGATTTGCGATCTTTTAATTTTGACGCTCAGGGAGGCTCTTCCTTTTGAATATATATCTGGCGATATTTGGTAAACCGCGGTATCTCGGTCTTGTGAACATCGCCGACACGGCCACTCCGGTGACCGGACGGTGGGTCGTTCTGAAAACGGTGCGGGGACTGGAAATGGGGCAGCTGGGCGGCTCCCTCTCCCAGGAGCAGGCGGCGAAGTACAAAGCGTCCTGCCTCGAAGACTCGGGGGAAGAACAAACCCGAACTCCCGAGCCCATGCTGCAGGAAGTGGAATTCGTCGAACAGGCGGGAGAACTGCAGGTTCAGGAATATTTTCTGCGGCGGGCGGACGAAGAGACCGTGGTCGTTCGCGCCCGTCAGATTCTGAAAAATCATCAGCTTCAGATGAAACTGGTGGACGTGGAGTACACCATGGACCGAAAGAAGCTGTTTTTTTATTTCACCTCCGAACAGAGAATCGATTTTCGGGCCTACGTCCGGGACCTGGCGAGAGAATTTCGCATACGCATCGAAATGCGTCAGATCGGCGTTCGCGACGAAGCCAAAACCGTCCACGGAATCTCACCCTGCGGACGTCCCTGCTGTTGCAGTTACTGGCTCCATCGCTTCACTCCCATCAATATCCGAATGGTGAAGGAGCAAAATCTCGCCCTCAATCCCACAAAAATCTCGGGGATCTGCGGCAGGCTCATGTGCTGTATGGCCTATGAACACAACACCTACAGCGAACTCTGGAAATCGTTGCCCAGTCCGGGTTCCAAAATTCGAACGCCTCAGGGGAACTTTGTCCTTGAGGGCGTGGACCTGCAGTCGAAAAACGTCCTGATTCGCTTCCCCGAGGGGCGGGAAGTTCCCGTGGCCATCGCGGAGTTTGAAAATTTTCGGGAAGTCGTCCTGAATGGCGGAACATGGGAGAAAAACGTTCCGGAGGAACCGGTCAGACGTCCTCCCCTGCTTTCCGCAAAAAAACCCGGTTCTCTTTCGACAAAATCCTCTCTCCTTTCTTCTTCTGCTTCTTCTGCTGCCCGGGAGGACGCGCCAAAATACAAAAAACTCAAGCCGGAAAAAATCTCCATTGAGGAGCACCTGGCGGAACGCGAGGACTCCATTGAGCGTCCCGCTCCTCCCCGGAACCTGAAGGACAGGCTCGCGGCCCGAAAGGAAAGCAGAGATCAGGCCCCTGGAGAAAAAGCTGGAGAGAAGGCTGGAGAGAAAGAACTCAACGAAGTCAAAGGGAAGGAACCTCGGGAAAAGGAGAGCAGAGGTCGGGATGGCGCCGGAAACAAACAGGCTCGACGCAGATCGGACCAGCGCCCCGCACGCTCTCCGGAAAAATCCGGAGGTCCCCAGGCCCAGGGTTCCCGCAAAGAGCGTCCCCGTCCTCCGGAAAACCGCAGAACTCCCCGTACTGACGCGCCGAAACTCTCAGGCGGAGAAAGCGGCGGCGGCGAAGAAAAGTCCGGAACTCTCCGACGTCGGTCCAGACGTCGTGTTTCCGGCGAGGCGAGGCGGAAAAAAACGGAAAATCCCGGAGAGGAGAAAGGATAAATGGCCTTTTTCAGCAAGCTGAGGAACAGCCTCAAAGAGGTTCGGGCCCGCTGGAGCGCCGGCATCGCTTCTCTCTTCACCTCCGCTCCCGTGGACGACGCCTTCTGGGACGAACTGGAAGAACGACTGATCTCCGGCGACGTGGGGGTGGACCTGTCCGAAAAAATCGTGGCGGATCTGAAGCAGGAAGTCAAAAAACGAAACGTGACCTCCAGCGATGAACTCAGGGAAATCTTCGTCTCCATGATAGCGGAGCGGCTTTCGTCCATCGAGGGGATGGGGCGGCCCTTTACGGTGGACGATCCTCCTCTGGTGCTTCTGATGATCGGGGTTAACGGCAGCGGAAAAACCACCTCCGCCGGAAAGCTGGCCACACAGTTTCTGAGCCAGGGGAAAAAGGTCGTCATGGCCGCCGCGGACACTTTTCGGGCCGCGGCCACGGAACAGCTGCAGGTGTGGGGAGAGCGGGCGGGAGTCAGAGTCGTCGCCCAAAAACAGGGCAGTGATCCGGCAGCGGTGGCTTTCGACGCATGGCAGGCCCTGCGGGCCTCCGGCGGGGACGTTCTGATCGTGGACACGGCAGGGCGTCTGCACGCAAAGCATAACCTGATGGAAGAACTTAAAAAAATCTACAGAGTCCTGGAGCGCGAAGCGGGAGCAGAGCACATTCAATCCATCCTCGTTCTGGACGCGGTCATGGGGCAGAACGGCCTGGCCCAGGCGGAGACCTTCAACCGCGTTTTGCCCCTCTCCTCCGTGATCCTTTCAAAATACGACAACACGGCAAAAGGCGGCATCGTGCTGTCCATCGCCTCCGGGCTGAAAATTCCCATACGCTACATCGGACTGGGCGAGGGAATCGAAGACCTGAGTCCCTTCGACCCCGCGGAATTCGCCGCCGCTCTTATGGGCGGAGCGGATACCCTCGATGACAACGAGCCGTAATGTGATGAAACGTAAAAGGATCATCGACAGGAAAGGAGAAAAATCGCCATGAGCCCCGCTCACGATCAGTCGCTTCAGTCTCTCTCCTCTCAATCCAGTCTTTTGGTGCTGCTGAGGACTCTTTACAGAATGGTGCTGGATTACTGCGTACTGAGGGGACCGGGAGAATCCGACAAGGCCCTCATTTTTACAAAAGATCAGCTCATTTCTCTCATCGAACGCAGCAGTCCGGACACCTCCATAGAAGACCTTCCCGGGCTCGCCGCCCGCGGGCTTTTCAAACCCGTGACGCCTCCGGAGCCGGAGAACACACGGGTCCTTCTGGTGGAAGAGGGCGGTTCCAGCGTCTCTTCCATTCGGGAAGCGCTCCTGATGGGGCCCAGTTTCCCGGAATGGTGGGGGATTCCCATTCCTCTGGCGATGTTTTTCTCAAAAAAACTGTACTTCAACCCCACGGCCAACGCTCTGTTCGGGCCGAACCTGAAACGCATGGCCACCTGTACGCTCCCCAATAAAGACGAGTTTCTGGTGGAGCTGGAGGGGGCGAATTTCCCCTGTCTTCTCACCTTTCGTCGTCTCGATGCCCACACCTTCATGCTGGAGGACAGTACGGGAGACGCCGCGCTGGCGGAGGACATCGCCTGGTGGGCTTCCATCGGAAAGGCCTGGACCGCCACCCTGGACGAAAAACGGATAAGCTACCGCCGCTGTACGGAATCGGAGGCCGCCGCTCTCCAGGGAGAGGACGACACGATCCTGCCCTGCGAGTGGGAAGGCCGGCTTCTGGGCTATTTCTGCGTGGAAAACCCCAAAACGAAAAAAAACAAAACCTCCTCATCAAAACGCGACCCCGAAGGAGAAAAAAATCTCGAAGAAAAACGCGCTCGGCGTCCTTTGAAGGTGAAAGGAAGCGCGTCCGAACGTGGAACAGGAGGAAAGAAATCCCCGGTTCCCGAAGGGACGAAAAACTCCTCCCGCGGAGAGGCAAAAACACATCAGAGAAACGCTCAGGGCGAAACCCGACAAAGACGAAAGCGGAGCGCGGAGGAAAAAGAAAAGGATCCGCTTGGAGCTCTCGGACCTCAGACCATGGCGCTTCTGGCTCCGGAGTCGAATTTCCTCTCCGCCGGCAGTCCGGCCGCTCCTGAAAAAACGGAGCGCCTCAGACAAACGAAAAGGAGTCTGAAAAAAAACGATGGGTGACTCCAGAGTTAAACTCATTGCCGGTATTCTTCATCCTGACGGGGAATGGCTGAACTGGACCATCGGGGAACTGACCGAACTCTGGGGGAAACCGGAGATTCAGGCGGGGCCTTTTCCCTTTACGAATACGGACTACTACCGAGACATCGCGCCGCGTTTGTTGCGCAGCTTCGTCTGTTTTCCGGGGTTTTTCGACGCCGGAGGGCTGGCCGACTGGAAACGGGCCTCCGGACAGATCGAAGCCCGAAGCCGGACGCCCCGGGCGGTCAACATCGACCCGGGATATGTGGACGGAGCCCGGCTGGTTCTGGCCTCCACCAAGGACCACGCGCACCGCATCTACCTGCGGGACCGGATTTACGCCGAGGTGACGCTGCGCTACCGGTTCGGAAAATGGGTTTCCTTCGACTACACGTTCCCTGATTTTGCCGGAGGCGCTTACGACGCTTTTCTTTCCGAAGCGCGCCGGTCCTGGCTCAGGGAAAGAAAAAAATAAAGAGAAAAAAATAATTTCGTATTTTTTCTTCCGTTCCCTGTAAAAAAGCCCCACGCACGTGTAATATACAGGAGAGATTCCAAAATGACCGTGTACCCGATGCGTTTTTTGAGTTTCTGATACTCGGGTTTCTGAAAGGGGAAGGCGAATTGATCGATCGTTATATGACCGGGGAAATGTCTGCGATATGGAGCGAAGAAAATCGCTTCGAGGTGATGTTGCAGGTGGAGCTTGCCGCCTGCAGGGCATGGAGTGAAAAAGGACGCATTCCCCCGGAGGCGCTGGAGGAAATTCTGAACCGGGCCGCGTTTGACCTGAATCGCATCCGGGAAATTGAGAGCTCCGTCCACCATGACGTCATCGCCTTCGTTTCCTCGGTGGCCGAGAAGGTGGGAGAAAGCGGACGCTACATCCACATCGGTCTCACCAGCAGCGACGTTCTGGACACAGCGTCTTCGATCATGCTGAGGGAGTCGCTTCAGATCGTCAAAAAAGCGACGCTGGACCTGGACGCCGCCGTGACGGAAAAAGCCCGCCAGTATAAGCACCTCCCCTGTATCGGCCGCACTCATGGAATCCACGCCGAACCCATGACCCTTGGACTGAAGTTTTTGAACTGGCATGCCGAGCTGGAGCGGGATCTGGCCCGTCTGGACCTTGCCATCTCTCAGATCTCCGCTGGTAAAATATCCGGAGCGGTGGGAACCTACGCGCTCTGCCCCCCTGAAATCGAAGCCCGGGTCTGCGAGATTTTGAACCTGACCCCCGCCGGAGTTTCCAATCAGATTCTCCAGAGGGACCGGCACGCCGTCGTCCTGAACGCCATCGCCCTGCTGGGGGCCGGTCTGGAACGCATGGCCACGGAAATTCGCCACCTTCAGCGCACCGAGGTTTCAGAGATTTCCGAACCCTTTGGGAGTTCACAGAAGGGCTCCAGCGCCATGCCCCACAAGCGCAACCCCATACGCAGCGAGCGTGTCTGCGGATTGGCGCGGCTTCTGCGGGGATACGCCATGACCGCTCTGGAAAACATCGCTCTGTGGCACGAGCGGGACATCAGCCATTCCTCCACGGAGCGGGTGATCTGGCCGGACGCCTTTCACGCGGCGCATTTCATGCTGCTGGATATGGCGGACCTGATCCGGAAACTCGCAGTGGATGAAGACCGGATTCAAAAGAACCTGGCCGGTACGGGAGGGCTGGTCTACAGTCAGCGGGTCATGCTGGACCTCATCGACGAACTGAAGGTCCCCCGTGAAACGGCCTACAAAATCGTTCAGGAAAACGCCATGCGAACGGCCGCCGGCGAGGGGAATTTTTTCGACCTGCTGAAAAACGACAGCCGCCTGAAGGGCATTATCGACGAAGCAAGGCTGGCCTCCCTCTTCGACGTGAAATTCTATACCCGTTTCGTGGACCGGATTTTTGAACGATTCCAGCTCTGAACGCCCCCGTCGGTGAGAGGATGAAGGTCATGGGACAGAAGTCAGTTAAAATTCGGAACGAACTGAGCATCGCCGAAGCCGAAAAACTTCTGGCCCGCTTTCGTCTTTATCTTTTGGGAGAACGGGGACGAAGCCCGCTCACCGCCGAGAGCTACACATCTGATTTAAAACAGTGGCTGAAATTCTGCGAGGCGGCCGGCCATCCGCCGTTTCCCCCCTCTCTGGCCGGCGTCAGTGAATTTCGGCGTCAAATGGACGATCAGGGCAAGCGTCGTTCTACCCAGCAGCGCTGTATCGCGGCCCTGCGTTCCTGGATTCACTTCATCGAGCTGGAAGAGTCCGAGGACCTGGATCTCGTCATGCCCGAGCTTCCGGAGAAGACGCGCCTGGAACCGCGCATTCTGAATGAGGCTGAAATCAAGCGTCTGTTCAGTGTCTGCACGGGAAGCAAACCGCTGCTCATCCGGGATCGGGCCATTTTCGAGATCGGTTACGGCTGCGGATTGCGGGCCAGTGAAATTTGCGCACTGGAGGTTCTGGACCTGGACTTCGACTCAAAACTTCTGAGAACCCTGGGGAAGGGCGACAAGGAACGGCTGGTCCCCTTCATGGGAGAAACGGCCCGAAGCGTGAGAATCTACCTCGACACCGTGCGCCCCGCCCTGAACCGCAGAGGGTTGAAAAGGGTCTTTCTCTCCTTTTCGGGACGCCCTCTGAGCCGTCAGGACCTATGGCGTATTCTGAAAAAGCACGGCAGACAGGCGGGAATTACGGCCTCCCGGCTGTATCCCCACATTTTGAGGCACAGCTTCGCCACCCACCTTCTGTCGAGAGGAATGGACATGCGCACTCTGCAGGAGATGCTGGGCCACGTCTCCCTCCTGACGACTCAGATGTACTCCCATTTCGACGGGGAAATTCGAGACGCCTACGACCGTTTTCACCCGAGAGCATAAAGTAAAAAGAAAAAAACAGGAAAGGTGTTGTACAGAGACAATGTCCAACAACGAACATTACTATGAAAAAGTCGCGGAAGCCCTGGCCTTTATCCGCTCCATCGCCGGAGATTTCCAGCCCGCCACGGCCATTGTGCTGGGCTCCGGGCTGGGAAACGTCGCCGAGGCGGTCCAGGAACCGCGAATCATTGAGACAAAGGACATTCCCCACTGGCCTCGATCGACTGCCCCGGGTCACGCGGGACAAATCGTCCTGGGAACCGTCGAGGGACGCCCGGTGGCCCTTCTGAAGGGGCGCGTCCATTATTACGAGGGTTACGATATGAGACAGGTCACCTTTTCAACCCGGGTTCTGGGGATGTGGAAGGTGCGCCAGTACATCGGGACCAACGCGTCGGGTTGCATCGACGCCGCCCTGAATGCGGGGGATGTGGTTCTGGTTCAGGATCATATCAACCACATGGGGACCAATCCTCTGATCGGCTCTCACGAGAGCAAATGGGGAGTCCGCTTCCCCGACATGACCCACGCCTACTCCCCACGCCTGCTGAAGCTCTGCGAACGGGCCGCCGCGGCCGCGGGAGTCCAGGTTCACCGCGGAGTGTATATCGCCTTTTCCGGCCCCTCCTATGAAACGCCGGCGGAAATCCGGATGGCCAGGGTTCTGGGCGCTTCGGTGGTGGGTATGTCCACCGTTCCGGAGGTCATCGTCGCCAACGCCATGGGGATGGAAACAGCGGTTATTTCCTGCGTGGGAAACAAGGCCGCCGGACTCTCCGACGAAATCCTGACCGAAGAGGAAGTTCTGTCGGCCATGCAGGCCGCCTCCGACCGCATCGCCGCACTGCTGCGCGCCCTGATGAGAACTCTCAGTGACGAAAGGCTGTAAAGACGTTCATGATCCAGGCCGTTTTATCTGAAAACCGAACATTTTTCCCCGAAAGCACGAACCGAAAAACTCCTTTCCAACGGGGAACAAAAATTTTCAGCGCCCTTGTTTTTTCTCTGTGGGCGTTTTTCGCCGCCCGTCCGCTTTATGCCTCCACCAGCGTCACCTTTCCGGAAAGCTGGGACCTGGGGCAGGCCTTCGTGGTGGCCCTTTCTTCACACAGGCCCTTTGAAAATCCTTCCGTCACCTGGCAGGGCCGGGTGATCTCCCTTGACGTGGAGCCCGGACGGGAAGGCTACGTCTCCTACGCGCTTTTGGGGGCCCACGTCCGCGACGTCAAGGCCGGCAATCATCCGCTGAACTTTGATTTCACCCAGGATAATCGGCTTTTTCGCGTAAAATGCAGCATCGCTCTCAAAAATCGAAAGTATCCCGAAGAAGAACTGAAGGTCGCGAACAAAATGATCAACCCTCCAAAAAGCGAACTGGAGCGAATCAAACAGGAAAGCCGGCTGACAGCGGCCGCCCGGCGTACCATGACTGCGAAGCGCCTCTGGACAACTCCTCCAACGCGGCCCGTTCCGGGGGTTTTTACGAGTCGATACGGATACCGGCGCATTTACAACGGCGTCCCGGGGGGTTACCATGGGGGAACGGATTTTCGCGCCGCCGTGGGGACGCAGATTCGCGCCCCCTTTGCTGGAACCGTGGTTCTGACGGGAGATCATTACTACGCGGGGAAAAGCGTGTACATCGATTCCGGCAACGGCGTGATCAGCCTCTTCTTTCACATGAGCGAGATCGACGTGAAAAAGGGAGATTTTATCGAAAAAGGGCAGATCATCGGCAAAACCGGAGCTACAGGACGCATCACCGGCCCCCATCTGCACTACGGTCTCAGCCTGGGGGGACAGTACGTGGACGCGGCTCCCCTGTTCTCCACCAGCGTCACCGCGCTTTTAAAAGAAATGAAAACCGAGGTTGTGCGCCCATAAGAGGTTTGTGCGTCCAGTAAGAAGAGACTTCGGTAATTACGATTTTGTTGTGTATCTTCTCCTGCTATAATAAACAGTTGAATTCGATGAAATTTCCGCCCTGGTGCAGTCGGATTTCAGGAACGCCGGATCGTGAAGATATGTGGCTCTGAAGAACGTTTATTTAAAGCATCGAACGGAAGACGTCGAATGGCAGGTATCGGATCGAAAGTAAACGACACACAGGAGGTCGAGCAGATGGCTGTGCAGACGGGAGAGGTCGTCAGCACCTCGCAAAAGGAGATCAATCAGAAGGAAGCCAACCAGAAAGACGTCAATCTGGAGGCTTTGGGGGAAGAGCATATCAATCTGGTTTTCGCTCTGGGCAACGAGGATTTTGGAGTGGACGTCAATATCGTACGGGAAATCGTTCGGGTTCCTCCTTTCATTACCCGCGTTCCCAACGCGCCGAGTTACATACGGGGTGTCATCAACCTGCGGGGAACCATCGTGCCCGTGTTCGACACTCAGCTCAAAATTGACATGCCCTCGACTCCTCTGACGGAGGAAGCGCGGATTGTGGTTCTTTCCGTAAGCGACATCATGTTTGGGATCATCGTCAACTCCGTGCGGGAAGTCCGTACGATTTACGAGTCTCAGCTGGAGGCCGCCACCCGGCTTTCTTCCGCTATGGACAAGCGTTACGTCACGTGGGTGGCAAAACCGGCGGACGGTCGCCTCATTCTGCTGCTGGATATTTCATCGCTCTTCGATCTGGATCAAATCCTGGTCGAAGAAGCATAAACAGGGAAGACCATTTGCTCAGAATTGATCTTCATCTTCACAGTACTTTTTCGGATGGAATTTTCTCTCCGAAGGCACTGACGGATAAGCTCGCCCGGGCAAAGGTTTCGGTGGCCAGTCTGACGGACCATGATTCCGTCGACGGCGTCGCCCTTTTTCTGGCGTCCTGTCGCAAAAGGGCAATTCGTGCCGTGAGCGGGGTCGAATTTTCGGCCCGGCATGACGGGATACTTCATATACTGGGTTATCGTTTCGACATTGAAGACGCTGCGTTGAAGGCTGCTCTCGATAAGAACAAACGGGCCCGGCATGAACGCAACCTTCAAATCTGTCAGAATTTGCGAAATCTCGGTTTTGACGTGAATTTGGAGGATGTTCGCGCTCTGGCCGGATCGGATGTGATTGGGCGTCCTCATTTGGCGCGTCTGATGGTAAACAGGGGATACGCGTCCAGTCTTAAGGAAGCCTTCGATAAATATCTGAAAAAAGGCGGAGCGGCTTACGCGCCTCGCCCTCTCCTGCCGCCTGAAGAGTGCATCCGGCTCATACGGGGAGCGGGAGGATTGCCTGTTATGGCGCACCCTCTTCAGACGACGCCCGATCTCGACGACCTCCCACCCCTTTTGGAAAAGCTGAAAGATTACGGGCTGTGGGGTCTTGAGTGCTGGGCATCGGGCAGCAGCCCCGGGGAGATCTACCGGACTCTCGGGACAGCGGATCGTTTTGGGCTTTACCCCACGGCCGGCTCCGATTTTCATGGAGGGGATCATACCGCCCATGGAGTGGGAGTGGTGGTGGAAGAAAGTCTTTTGCCCTGGGCCCGGTTTTGCGGGGGATTGCAGTAAAAATCCCGAAAAGAGATGGAGGTGGCTTTGGTGTTTCCCATAGATTTGAAAAGCGATACGGTAACGAAGCCGAGTGAGGAAATGCGGAAGGCGATGTACGCAGCGGAGGTGGGAGATGACGTTTACGGAGAAGATCCCACTGTCCGGCGCCTTGAAGTCATGGCCGCGGAACTGTTGGGCAAAGAAGACGCTCTTTACGTCACCTCGGGAACCCAGGGAAATCTGGTGGCTCTCCTGACTCACTGCGGTCGGGGCGACGGCGTTCTTGTCGGGCAGGGCGCTCACGTTCTGAACTCCGAGGGAGGCGGTCTCTGCGCTCTCGGCGGTATGGTTCCCATTCCGGTGAAGGACGAAAAAGGGCTTCCCGCTCTGGCGGATCTGAATCACGTCATGAAACCGAAGGGAAACGTCCACCTCGCCTATCCCAAACTGCTTTGCCTCGAAAATACCCATAACAGCGGAGGCGGCCACGCCTCCACGCCGGAAGAAATTTACGAACGGGCTTCCTGGGCTCATGAACAGGGCCTGTCCGTCCATCTCGACGGGGCGCGGCTCTTCAACGCGTCCACGGCTCTGGGCGTAAAACCCGCGGAAATCGTCAGAGCCGTCGATTCCGTGCAGATCTGTCTTTCGAAGGGATTGGGCGCCCCCATGGGCAGCCTGATCTGCGCCTCGAAAGATTTCATCGAACGCGCCCGCTACTGGAGAAAAAAGGTCGGAGGAGGGCTGCGTCAGGCGGGAATTGTGGCCGCAGCGGGAATCTACGCTTTCGAACACAACATCGACCGGCTGGCGGAGGACCATGAAAACGCCCGCCGGATAAAGGAAATACTTCAAAAGGGCGGTCTGCGTACGGAGGAAGTCCGGCGCCCTACAAACATGGTTTACTTCGGAACGGCGGATGAACGAAGCGCGGACCGGCTTCTTGAGGCCTGCAAAAAACGTCAGGTCCTCTTCAACAAAACGGCTCCGGACACCTTCCGCCTGGTGACTCATCTGGACGTCAGCCGTGAAGAGGCCGTCCAAGCCGCCACAATCATCACAGAAGAGTTCAACCGTCAGCAATGAGTTGGCATCGGCCTGATTCAGAGCGGGCAGGAGTGTTTTCGACGCTCCTGTTTTTCGTTACCCTGGCTTTTATCTTTTTGACGGGGATTTTATCCGTTCCCGCCCAGGCCGGGGTGGCCGTTCTCTATAAAGGGGACTCCGAGCTGGGGCAGGTTCCGGTGAGGGACGGACCGGACGGCTACGCGGTTTCCATCGCGGACGCGGGAGCCCTGCTGGGACTGGAAGCATCTCTCGCGGGAGAGGAGCTTCTGCTGACCCGGGGAGGAAATCGGCTTCGAATCGTTCCGGAAGCCGTGGCGGCCTGGTACAACAATCAGCTTATCCCCCTGTACGGCCCGGGACGGATTCAGGACGGCCGATGGTGGCTGGACGTTCCCTCTCTGATGAGCCTTCTGCAACGTTTCGCCGGCAATAAAAAGGACGACCGGCTGCGTCTCGAAGAAGTGCGGACGGCTCCTCCGGCCAAAGAGGAAAAGACCGCAAGGGCCCCCGCACCCGCTCCCTCCGTAAAGACTCAGACGCCGCCGGAGGGCGAGCTGACGGTCACCTCAATGAACGCTCCAAAGGAAACTCCGTCGTCTCCCCCTGCCGTCTCCGGCGCAGGCACCTCCCCGACCCCTGCTTCCACTCCCGCTTCGGGGGAAATTCGCGCGCTTCGATGGAGTACCTCACGGGAAAAGATACGCGCCGTCATCGACTGCTCCGATGATTCAAACCCGGAGGTAAAAATCGCCGCCGGAAAAATCTCGATGAATTTCCGCCGTATTGTGGACGGTTTGGAGGGCATCCCCTCGCCTTACGAAAATGTGGACGCCGAACTTGTGCAGGGAACCAATCTCGTGACTCTCACCTTCTCCGTCTCCGGCGTCAGAATCGAAAAATTCGTTCTGGACAAGCCCAGGCGGATCGTTTTCGATTTCATTTTCGACTCTCCGGGCAGGATCAAAGAGGTGAAGCGGCCGGAAAGCACCGCCCCCGTCGTTTCCCGGGAGAAAAACGGAAAAGCGGGAACGACCTCCGGGAAAAAAGAGAAAATGCTGGTGGTTCTGGATCCGGGACATGGAGGCAAGGATCCCGGAGCCGTGGGCAACGGTTTCAGGGAGAAGGACATCACCCTCAACATCGGCCTGCAGATGGAAAAAGCTCTGAAGGCAAAGGGCTTCAACGTCATTATGACCCGCAATACGGACGTTTATCTGACCCTTCAGGAACGGACGGATATTGCAAATCAATCCAACGCGGACATGTTTGTCAGTATCCACGTCAACGCCCTGCCCCCGGGGAAAAATTCCACGGGGTTCGAGATTTACCTGATGGCGTTGCCCACGGACAAAGACGCCCTCAACCTGGCAAAAATAGAAAACCGGGAATATCTGGAGGACAAAAACGCCAGCGGCGCGGCATCGGACCGCCGAACCGAAGTTCTTCTGAAAATTCTGGGAGACATGCAGCAAAACAACAAAATCAGCGAGAGTACCACCGTCGCGGAAGTGCTTCTCAAAGCGGGAAACGCGGCGTCCCTGCCCATGAAACGCGTAGCTCAGGCTCCGTTTTTTGTTCTGCGGGGAGCGGGAATGCCCGCTGTTCTTCTGGAAACGGGATTCATTACGAACGCCCGGGAAGCTAAACTTCTCGCGCACCCCGGCTACCAGCAAAAAATTGCCGAAGCCATGGCCAACGGTATTTATACGTATCTGAAATAAGCCGGCTCGGAGGAAGGAATGAGGAAATGGCTCGCCGCAAAGAGAGCAGTTCACCCGAACGTTATCGGGACGATTTTTCGGAAAGAGAGTTCGAGGAAAGAGTAGAGGCCAGACGCAGACGGTCCGGTCCCTCTTCTGATCCACGAAAAGCCTCTGAACGCGCTGAAAAGGAGAAAGCTCCTATTCTGCTGCGCGTTCTGGCATGGTGCGGAGTTATTTTACTCTGCTTTGTGGCCGGCTATGTGGGAACCTCCTACATGCTGCACATGCTCGACACCCAGAGCCTGCTCAAACCGGAGGGCAGAGTCCAAAACCAGGAGGAACTCCGCGCGCTTCTCGGCTCTGAAACTCCGGCGGAGTCCCCGTCCCGCTCAGAACTTCCCAGGACGAAGCTGGCTCTGTTTTACCCCAAAGGAGAAAATCTGGCGGAGGAGAGGGCTGAAATTCTGCCGGGCACACAGGAGGAAAATATTCAGGACGCGATTCGCAAACTGCTGACTCTGAGCGGTTTCCCGGAGGGAGAAATTCGGCTGCTGCACGTTTTTCGCAACGTGGATACGGTGTTCCTGGATTTTTCGGGGGCCTTCATTCCCGCACTCTCCGCCGTCGGAGTAAAACCCAGCACTCTGTTTATTACAGGCGTCGTCCGTACGCTGCGGGATAACTTTCCCCCCATAAAAAAAGTGCGCTTCATGGTGGACTCCCAAATCACCACCGCAGGGGCTCCCGTGGATCTGACCGCCACCTGGCAGCTGCCTCAGTGAGGATTGCTGGATGAACATTTCGGAAAATTCTCCTCCGACATCCTCTTCCGGGAAACGTCAGGCCGGACGCCCCATCGACCGGCTGCGCCCTCTGTCCTTCGAGAGGCGCTATACCCGTTACGCGGAGGGCTCCGTTCTGGTCGTCTGGGGGGAGACCCGGGTGCTGTGCACCGCTTCGGTCGAGGAAAAAGCCCCGATTTTCCTGAAGGGGACGGACCGGGGATGGATCACCGCGGAATACGCCATGCTGCCCCGAGCCACCGACCGGCGAACTCCGCGCCCTTCCTCCGGGAAAATCAGCGGCCGAAGCGCGGAAATCCAGCGTCTGATCGGCCGCTCTCTGAGGGCGGGGGTGGACCTGAGCCAACTGGGGCCTCGAACGATCACCGTCGACTGCGACGTTCTTCAGGCCGACGGAGGGACACGAACGGCGGCGATCAACGGAGGATTCGTGGCTCTGGCGGATGCCCTGAGGCTTCTCGTGCAAAACGGCGTTCTCCGTCAGCTTCCGCTGATTTCCGTCATTTCCGCCGTCAGCGCGGGAAAACTCAAAACGGAAAACCTCGAAAACGAAATTTACCTGGACCTGGACAGCGGAGAAGATCGCGCGGCAGAGGTGGATTTCAACGTCGTCATGAACCACAGGGGAGATTTCGTGGAGATGCAGGGAACGGGAGAAGATGGTTTTTTCTCCCGAAGGGAAATGAACCGGATTCTGGACCTCTGCGAACAGGGATGTAACGAGATCCGAAGGATTCAACTGGAGGTCCTGGATTTTTCGACGGAGGAAAAGAGCAGCCTTGCTTTTTGACCGCCTTTTGCTGGCCTCCGGCAACCGTCACAAATATCAGGAGTTTCTTGAACTTCTCCCGAAGGACCTGGTGAAAGAGCTTGTTTTCGCTCCGAAAGTCGCGCCTCTGGAGGTGGACGAAACAGGAACAACTTACGCCATGAACGCCATTCTGAAAGCCCAGGCCTGGGCTGAAGCCTCGGGCCTCCCCTCCCTGGCGGACGACAGCGGTATTGAACTGGAAGCCCTCGCCTGGAGGCCGGGGGTGCGATCCGCCCGAATAGTGGAAGGCAGCGATGCCGACCGCAATCGATGGCTTCTTGAGCAGATGCGGGGACGCTCCAACCGCCGCGCTCACTTCGTCGCAGCACTGGCCCTGGTGGTTCCGAATCAGTGGGCGCTGGTCTGCGAGGGGGTCTGCTCTGGGCGTTTGGCTGAAGACGGAGCCGGCGGCGGCGGTTTCGGCTATGATCCCCTTTTCATTCCCGACGGGTATGACGCGACTCTGGCGGAGGTCTCCCCCGCCCTCAAAAATAAAATTTCCCACAGGGCGAAAGCGACGGAAACCCTCCTTGAAATTTTGAGGCAAGATTTTGATGCAAGATTTTGAATGAAGTTTCTTAGAAAAAAATCAAAAAAGAATTCGAAAATGGGATTTTTCATGGTAAAATAGTTATCCGGTTTCCGGCCGTCTACGGCAGTATAGATTAGGAGGATTCTTACGGTATGAGAATGTTGATTTCCGTTATTCATATAGTGCTCTGTGTCGTTTTGTCCGCGGTGGTTCTGATGCAGCACCGCAAACAGGGCGGATTTGGCGGAGCGTTCGGCGGCGGCACGCAGGCGGACGTGGGGCAGTGGCAGCGATTCACGGCCCTGACGCGTATCACCGTCATCCTGGCGGCCTTTTTTATGCTGACCTCCATTCTTTTGATTCTTATAAAATAAAAGGGCTTGTAAACGATTATTTCGTTCATATAAAATAAGGGAGTTTGTCGGAGAGAGGATGTAAATCACCGCTGTACGGAACGCGGAAGTATTCGTTTGGAAAGGCCCCCTGCCACATTTCCGGACGGAGGAAGTTTTTCCGTGAGAGCACAGGATTGGTTTATATGAACTTTCTACGTCTATTCGAGGAGGAAACAGAATGGCAGGCAGTGGTTCCTGGCTTGCAAAAGCCGAAAAAACAGAAAGAGAGTGGTTTGTCGTCGACGCTGCGGACAGACCCATTGGACGTCTCGCGGCACAGATCGCGCGTATATTGACGGGAAAACACAAACCCACTTTTACTCCCCATGTGGACACAGGCGACTTCGTTATCGTCATCAACGCCTCCAAAGTCCGTCTGAACGGTCAAAAGGGCGCCCAGTCCCATTATCATTATCATACGGGGCACAGCGGCGGTTATCGCTCGATTCCCTGGAGCGTCATGCTGGAGAAAAAACCGGAGTTTCTTTTCGAGCACGTCGTAAAAGGCATGTTGCCCAAAACACGGCTTAAATATCAGCGCAAGCTGAAGGTCTACGCGGGCGCCACTCATCCCCACTCCGCCCAGTCGCCCACAGCGCTGGATCTGTAGGAAGCAGGAGGAAGAATAAATGCAGGATAACAGTTATTTTTGGGGAACCGGCAGACGCAAAAACGCCCTGGCCCGGGTCAGAGTTCGGCCAGGCACCGGTGAAATCAAAATCAACGACCGTTCCGTGGAAGATTATTTCCCCCGTCTGGTCTGGCAGTCTCAGGTTTTACTCTCTCTGAAAACCGCCAGTCTGGAGGGCAAGGTGGACGTTTTCGTCCGCGCTTCCGGCGGCGGTCTTACAGGACAGGCGGGAGCCGTCAAAATGGGCATCGCTCGCGCGCTGATCCAGTTGAATCCCGAACTGCGCCCCACCCTGAAGAAAGAAGGACTTCTGACCCGCGATCCCCGTATGGTCGAGCGCAAAAAGTTTGGTCAGAAAGGCGCGAGAGGCAAGAGGCAGTACTCGAAGCGTTAATTTCTGCGGGATTTTTATGTCCCCCTATACATGAAATATGCAAGAGGCGGCTCCCGAATCAGGGGCCGTTTTTTTATGCCCATTTGCCTGATTCACGATATATGCAATCCCAAATTATTTCATTCCAATCCTTACCAAAATTCAATCAGCATAAATTGTTATTATGTTTAAATTTATTAATTCGTGAATAATTGTAAAATACAATAAATAGATATGTAAACAGTGTTTACGTATGTATATATGCGTATTTAAACTTTGACATTGCATGTAATTATTGATAAATATGGATGGTGAAGTGAAAGATGTATGTCATGCTATCACTAAACAGGTATAAACACCGGAGGAGGCAGTTTACGTGAAAATTAATTTGACGGCGAAACCGTTCAACCTTGATGCGGAAAGCGTGAAATGGGTAAATGAGACACTGGCGGGCATGACGGAAGAAGAAAAATTAGGACAAATTTTCTGCCTTGTGGCGTACAGGGACGACAACGAGATGCTGAAGCGCTTTGCCAGCGATTTACATATCGGAGGGCTCATGTGCCGTCCCATGGAGAGTAACGAAGAACTTCTCTCCGTTGTTAAAATCCTGCAGGAGAACTCCAAAATCCCCATGTTCATCGCGGCGAACCTGGAGGCCGGAGGCAACGGTCTGACCCTCCAGGGGACAAAAGTCGGTTCACAAATGCAAATCGCGGCTGCAAACGACCCAAAATACGCTTACGCTCTGGGAGACGTGGTCGGAGCCGAAGCCCGGGCGGCCGGGGGAAACTGGGCCTTCGCTCCGGTTATAGACATCGATTACAACTTCCGCAACCCCATCACGGCAACCCGCACCTACGGTTCAGACCCCGAAATGGTCCGGCGCTGCGGAGCGGAATATACCAAAGCCGTACAGTCCCACGGCGTGGCGGCATCCATCAAGCACTTCCCCGGCGACGGCCGCGACGAGCGGGATCAGCATCTTGTCACATCCATCAACGACATGAGCGTCGAGGACTGGGAGAGAACCTATGGAGAAGTCTACAAAGCCTCCATCGAAGCGGGGGCTTTGACGGTGATGATCGGCCATATTATGCAGCCCGCCTGTTCCAAGGCCCTGAACCCGTCGCTGAAGGACGAGGATATTCTGCCCGCGACCCTGGCCTCGGAACTGCTGAACGGGCTTCTGAGAGAAAAGCTGGGATTTAACGGGATGATCGTCACCGACGCCACAACCATGAACGGTTTTTCGATCCCGATGCACCGGAAGAAGGCCGTGCCCCTGACCATCGCGGCGGGCTGTGACATGTTCCTTTTCACCAAAAATCTGGAAGAGGATTTTGGTTATATGCGCGAGGGCATCAAAGACGGGACGATCTCCCAGGAGCGTCTGAACGAAGCGGTGACGAGAATTTTGGCGACAAAAGCGGCAATCGGGCTCCATAAAAGGAAACTCGTGCCGGATCCGGCGGAAATGGCGTCTGTGGTCGGCTGCGAGGCCCATAAGGCCATTGCGCGGGAGGTAGCCGACCGGAGCATCACTCTGGAGAAAAACATTCAGGACGTTCTGCCCCTCAGCCCTGAAAAATACAAACACGTCCTGTTCTTTCCCATTGATCCAAACGGAATCAGCATGTTCGGGGACAACAAAAACAACGAGATTTTTGTAACGAAACTGAGGGAACGCGGCTTCCACGTGGACATTTTTGAACCGACGCCGACCTTCGAGGGACTGGCGGCGGGCTACTCCGAAACGGTAGACCGGTACGACCTGCTGATTTACTCTGCGAACCTGGCCACAAAGTCCAACCAGACCACCGTGCGTATGGAGTGGGCTCAGCCCATGGGGGCGAACGTCCCGATGTTCATCAACGCCGTCCCATCGATTTTCATCTCCCTGGAAAACCCCTATCACCTGCTGGACGTGCCCCGCGTCAAGACCTATATCAACACCTTCGGCGCCAGCGACGTGGTGGTGGACGCACTTCTGGACAAGCTCACGGGCAAATCTGAATTTAAGGGAAAAAGCCCTGTGGACGCGTTTCTGGGCCGGTGGGAAACGCGGTTCTGACCGGTGAAGCGGAACCAACCGTTCCCGTTCCTCCGAAAGAACGACCCGGCAGGACAATATCGCAAATAAGGTGAAATCATGGTGATCAATGGCATTGTTTTTGATTTGGACGGCGTTATCGCCTTTACCGATAAATTCCACTACAAGGCCTGGAAAATGGTCGCGGAGAGGCTCAACGCACCTTTTGACGAAGTGTTGAATAACCGTCTGCGCGGCGTGTCCCGCATGGAGAGCCTGAACATCATTTTGAGCAACGCGGGGCTGGATTTGTCTCCCGAAAAAAGAGAAAACATCGCCTTTGTGAAAAACGAGATCTATCGTTTTCTTTTGAGTGAGCTTTCTCCGGCATCCATTGATCCGGACACGAGGGAAACGCTGAAAATTTTGCGGAGCCACGGGATAAAGCTGGCGATCGGCTCTTCCAGCAAAAATGCGCCTCTGATACTGGAGAAAACAGGGCTGACGGAGTATTTCGACGCGGTATCGAACGGCAACAATATATCGCGCCCTAAACCCGATCCGGAGGTGTTTTTAAAGGCGGCGGCGTTTATCGGCCTGTCTCCCTCGGAGTGCGCCGTTGTGGAAGACGCCGCAGCAGGCATCGATGCGGCAAAGAACGGTGGATTTTACGCCATCGGAATCGGCGACGCCGCAAAGTATCCCAGGGCGGATTTGAGAATCGCGTCGCTGAAGGAATTACTGACGTTGATGGACGGCGGCAAGTTTTGCGTCGTCATTGACATTCGTGACTGCTCGCAGACGGGTTTATAGCGGATTGCGTAACCGCGTACCAAAAAAGGCGCCTGACGCTGGTAAGTGGTGAAAATTTTGGAGAGATGTTCATGATAGTTTTGCTGATTTTAATCTATATAGCGTTTATCGGTTTTGGCCTGTGGAGCTCCCTGTTTTCCGCCATATGGCCTGTCATGCGATTTGATGTCATCGCTCCCGCCTCCGCCGCAGGATTCATCGCTCTGATCATGCGAGGAAGCGGCATTCTTTCCTCGCTCAACAGCAATCGGGTTATTTTCAACTTAAAAACGGAAAAAGTCATTTTGTTGAGCCTTCTGATGGCAGCCATCTCCCTGCTGGGCACGTCAGGCGCCGTTTCTCTGCTGCAGCTTTGCCTCTGGTCCGCCGTTCTCGGGGTCTGTTCCGGCTTCATAGACCCAGCGATCAACAATTACATCGCTTTGCATTACAAGGCGAGGCATCTGAGCTGGCTTCATTGTTTCTGGGGTATTGGCGCCACCCTTGGCCCCATGGTCATGTCCGGGTTTCTGGAAGGCGGAATGAGCTGGAGAGGCGGATACGCGGCCGTCTCGGCGCTGTTGTTCGTCCTCGTTCTCATCCTGCTGGGCTCTTTCCCTCTGTGGAAAAGGATGAGCGGACGTCAGACCGCCGCTTCCGACAGAAACTCAAAGGACCAGGAGCGGCGTCCCGTCACCAACAGAGAGGCGCTGAGGCTTCCCGGCATCAGGGACAGTATCTTTTCTTTGGTTTGCGACAGCGCCTGTGAGGCATCCGCCGCTCTATGGATCGCCAGTTACCTCGTTGAACAGCACCACATGTCCCCCATAACGGCGGCCATGTGGACCTCTTTCTATTACGCCAGCATCACCGCCGGGCGGTGCATCTCCGGTTTTTTGATGATCAAACTGCAGAGCGCTCAAATTATACGTTTGGGCTGCTGTACCTGCATTGCCGGAGTCGTCCTCCTGATACTTCCTCTGTCCAGGTCAGCCACCCTGACGGGCATTATCCTGTTGGGGCTGGGCTGCGCCCCCTTCGTCCCGGCCACGCTGCAGAACACTCCCGCGCGCTTCGGAGAAAAATTTTCTCAGGCCGTCATAGGGCTGCAACTGGCCAGCGCCTACATCAGCGGCACTTTTGTCCCCCTTTTGGTGGGAATATGCTCAAAAACGCTGACCATGTCCATTTTACCCTGGTTCCTGCTGGTGATGACGATCGGTATGCTGCTTTTCAGCGAGCGCGCCTCACGCGTTACCCCGGAGGGCATCGCGTAACATTTTAAGACGTCCTCATTTTAAAACGTCCTCCTCCGTGAAATCGAACTCACGTTACGTCTGGGCCTGCCGCGGGGCCTGGTTCAACCTGTCCGACGAAACGGCGGAGGATGTTCTTTATGACAACCGTCACGCGCGGCTTTGCAGGTCTCAATTTTTCAGAGAGGTCTTGACAGATCTCCCTCTCCATGGCATAACATAATGAGCAATTTAAGTAAAAAAGCCCAATAATGATTATGTAAATACACTGGGTATACTCCTGAGCGGGGAACAGAGCTTGGACAGGAGCGCCTCCTTTTTCCTGGAGTATTTTATCGTAAGAAATGAACCTGAAACGATCATCAGTGGTTTGAATCAGAGGTGGGCCAAACCAGAGGAGAGGGACGAAGCGCAATGGTTCTTGCCAAAGAAGAAAGCACAGAGGACAAAACCGTTTTCAGGGTCGTTCAAAAAAAGGTTATCCTTGCGGTGGATGACATTCGACTGCATCTCATGAGAATCAACGAAGTCCTTTCCCCGGATTATGACGTCAGAATCGCGAAGTCGGCCATGGCGGCCCTCAAAATCATGACGAGCGAAAAAATCGACCTGGTGCTCCTCGACATCGAGATGCCCGGCGTGTCCGGCCTGGATTTGCTGGAAGCCATCAATCGCGGGGAGGATACGAAAAAGATTCCGGTTATTTTTGTGACGTCTCACGCGACGGGGGACTTTGTCCTCCGAGCCAAAGAGGCGGGAGCGAAGGGATACCTCATAAAACCCTACGATCGCGAGAAACTGACAAGGATGGTTCAGGACGCCCTGCAGGAAGCGTAGACAAAACGCCATTTTCTGGCGTTACAAAAGCTGTAAACGACAGGAGAGAACTGTCTCTTGTCAATTCTGAATCAAATGCGCTTCCTGTACCTTTGATTTGAAAAACCGTGGCTCGAAAAGCCGCAGGGACGAGCTCATTTTTTCAACATTTCTTCAATATTCCCTCAACATTTCCTCAGGTCGCGCCTGGGGCAGATAACACAAGAATTAGGTAAATATACATCTACTTTACTATGCAATAAAACTGATTTCTCCAGTCCTCTCTTTAAGATATAAATATTCCAACAAAAGAAAATAGAAATTTTTCTCAACCTGATGAGGGCAAAACGCCGTCAGAGGCGGAAGCGTACGTGAATTTGCATGTTTTATGAAGGAGAATCGGAGAAGTCTGGAGGCAATATCGTCATGTTACGGATGCGGATAATTCTCGTCATCGTTTCGATCGTTGCAGTAATCGCCATATCCAGTACGGCCGCGGGGCTGTTTGTTTATCAAAACGAGGGTCTGAAAACCATTGAAGGAGACATGGTTCTGGTCAGAGAAATTGCGGATAATCTGCTCTCCAGAGAAATCGCTCTGCTAAAGGCGAATCTGAACGCTGTTGCCACTCTGCTGAACCGGGTTTCCGACTCCAGAATATCCGACGTGCTGAAGGCCCAGACCGAAATCAACGAGCTTTACCTGTCTCTGGCGCTTCTGAACAGGGACGAAAGGACCATCGTCTCCTATGGAACGGCCGCTCCCCTCCCCGACTTTTTCCTCAATAAATACTGCAGGCGGGCCTTCGAGGGAGAACAGATCATTTCCACCACGGAAACGGCTCCGAACGGAGAACTCGTCTTCCGAATCTGCGTCCCTTCCGGCGATCGCGTTCTGGTTGGAACCATTTCAGGTTATTTTTTCAGCGATATCATTTCAAAATTTAAAATATGGCAAACCGGAAGTATTTTCATTCTCGATGAGAGCGGGACTTTTATCGCCCACGGGGACCGGAACATTATCCGGGACCGATGGAATTTCATCAAAAGACCCAAACTTCAGTCCACTCAGTCCGTTCCACCGGAGGACGAGAAGGAAATGCGGAAAACCGCGGCTTTTCATAAACGAATGACGGAGGGAGAAAAAGGCGTCGGTCGGTATAACTTCCTTGGTTTTGAACGCATCTGCGCCTACAGCCCTATCAGCAGCTCGAAAACGGGCTGGTCTCTGGGAGTCGCGGCCCCCATCGCGGAAACCCCCATAACCGCCCTGAAACATGGACTGCTGCTCACCGGAGGAGTGTTTTTGCTGCTGGGCATACTGGCCGCTGTTTTCGCGGCAAACCAAATCGCCCGTCCCATCCAAAAAATCGACGAACAGAACGTCCATCTTGAGGAACTCAGAGAGACCGCCGAACGCGCCTCAAGGGCCAAGAGCGATTTTCTGGCCGGCATGAGTCATGAAATGCGGACGCCCCTCAACGCCATCATCGGCCTGAGCGAACTGGCCCTGACCGATGCTTCGGGACAGGAGTCGGAGGACTATCTGAAGAAAATTCACAACGCGGGAAGAACTCTTCTTGGAACCATAAACGACATTCTGGATATTTCGAAAATAGAGTCGGGAAAGTTCGAACTGATCCCGGCCGTTTACGACGTCCCCAGTCTGATCAACGACACTGCGGCTCTGAACGTCATTCGCATCGGAGGAAAACCCGTCCGGTTCCATCTGCACCTGGACGAAACCCTGCCGGTCAGCCTCCTGGGCGACGAGTTGAGAATACGGCAGATCTTCAACAACCTTCTGAGCAACGCCTTCAAATATACGAAGGAAGGCACGGTGGACTGGTATATCGCCTGCGAACGAGAGGGAGAAGACCTCTGGCTCATTTCCGAGGTGCGGGACTCCGGCATCGGAATACGGAAAGAGGACCTTGAACGTCTGTTTTCCGACTACAGCCAGGTGGACACGAAGCTCAACAAATTCATAGAGGGAACCGGTCTCGGCCTGTCCATCACCAAACGACTGACCGAGCTGATGGACGGGACCATAACGGTGGAAAGCGAATATGGACGGGGCAGCGTATTCAGAGTTCGCCTCCGGCAAAAATTTGTGTCGGACGAGGTCATTGGCGAAGCAATTGCGCAAAATCTCCGCAGTTTCCGCTATGCCGACACCCGCCGCGACCGCAATTCGACTCTGGTCCGAATCAGCCTCCCTCACGCCCGGGTTCTGGTGGTGGACGACGTTCCCACCAACCTCGACGTGGCCAAAGGGATGATGAAACCCTACGGAATGCACATCGACTGCGTCACCAGCGGCCAAAAAGCCGTCGAGCTGGTTCGGAAAGCGGACGTCAGGTACAGCGCCATTTTCATGGACCACATGATGCCGGAAATGGACGGAGTGGAAGCCACGCAAATCATCCGCAGCGAGATCGGCTCCCGATACGCGGAAACGGTGCCCATTATCGCCCTGACCGCCAATGCTCTCATCGGCAGCGAGGAAAAATTCCTGGAAAAGGGATTTCAGGCCTTTCTTTCGAAACCCATCGACATCATGCGCCTGGATCAGATCATACGGCAGTGGGTGCGGGACAAAGGCTATCGGGATCAGCCAGAACAAATTGCGCCGAGCCCGATCTTCGACGAGAACAGTCCGTCCTGGGAAAAACCCGGACGGAAGATTCGAGGGGTTGACCTGGAAAAAGCCCTGAGCCTGTTTGGCGGGGACGAAAAAACGCTGATGAAGGTTCTCCGCTCTTATGTCCTCAACACGCCCCATCTGCTGGAGCAGGCGCGTCTTCATCAGACGGCGGACGATTTATCCCAATACATCATTGCCGTGCATGGAATCAAAGGCAGCAGCTACAGCATAAGCGCCGACGAGGCAGGCAGAAGGGCGGAATATCTGGAACACGCCGCCCGGGAAGGAGACAGAGCTTACCTCGCGGCCAACGGCGAGTCCTTCATCGCCCTTACGGAACAGCTGATCAAAGACCTGTCCCGTCTGCTCGCTCAAACTTCGGAGTCCGGACTGCAATCGGAGCCCCGCATCAAAAAGGGAAGGCCGGACGAAGAGCTCCTGAACCGGCTGAGAGAGGCCTGTCTGCATTTCAGCATGGATGCGGCGGACGAAATTCTGGAGGAGCTGGAACGCTATGATTACGAATATCAGGCGGACATGGTGGTCTGGCTCAGGGAGCGGATCGACAGGGTCGAATTCGCGGAGGTTCTGGAAAAACTGCCTCTGCCCTCCTGAGGAAGCAGAGGTGAATTTCAGAAAACCCTGGAAAGCGAGGCGTAAAAACTCCGACCGGGAAGCGGGTACCAGCTCATGCGGTCGAGCCCGCCGCCAACCGCTTTCAGTTTGACGTCCGGGCCGTTGTCCAGTACGTCCCGGACGCCGAAGGCCAGTTCCATATCCTCCTGAATACGCCATTTCATTCCCATGTTCAGCAGAAACAGGTCGTCGTACCGTACCGTTCCGGCCTGGTCGAAGTAGTTGTCGCCGGTGAACTGTCCTTCCACGAAAGCCCACAGACGGACGTTTCCCTTCCGGTCGGGAAAACGCCGGGTCAGCCGGACGCTCCAGGTCCATTCCGGGGCATTGGGCAGACGTCTGCCCTCTCTGAAGTTGTCGGGAGTTTCGTTTTTCGCCCGCATCCAGGTACCGGAAAAGGCCAGCTTCCAGAGGGGGCTGTCGATGCTTCCCTCCAGCTCCAGTCCATACACCCGGGCCCGGGCGATATTCTCATAGACTCCATACCGGGGGCTGGCCATGATGAACTCGATCAGCTCCTCCGTCTCACGCCCGAAAGCCGTCAGCATCAGCGCCACATCCGCGTTTTTTCGCTCACGCTTCAGGTTGTTCCAGGAGACGCCGAAGTCCCACTGGGTTCCCGTTTCCCATTTCAGTTTATCGTTCGGGCGGATCGTGGCTCCGTCGCCGTAGCGTTCGTACAGGTTCGGGGCCCGGGAATAAGAGCCGTACCCCGCCCTGAGAATCCATTCGCTTCCAATCTGCTTCGCGGCGGCCACGCTCCAGGCCGTTTTCCCCTCGTTTCCCGCGGCGTCCCACCGGAAGGAGGGAGTCAACAGCAGGGAGCCATCGGGGGTCAGGCTTATGGAGTCCTGCAGCACGGCCTTCCAGGTGGCACGATCAAAGGAGCGCCGTCCCTGGAACACCGTCACCACGTCGCCTTCCACGTCCAGTGACTCATTGCTTCCCGAGACCGTCGCCTCGAAAAAATGCCGCGTTCCCCAGGTCCAGGAGGCGTCCAGAGAACCGGAAAACCGTTTGGCCCGATATTCGTTGTGACGCTCCCCCATTCCCCCCAGAATGTTGTCCGGATTGTCCCATACTCTGTTCTGAGCCAGATATTCCAGCCTCCAGCCCCAGAGCACCGCTCCCCATTTCTGCCTGCGGGACAGGGACAGGTCCCATTTGTCGGTATCCAGACGGGCTCCCCGGGGTGAATTCGATTTGTCCATGCCTGGCGCGGGAGAGGGAAGGTCGCGATCCTGGCGGCTCCAGGAGAAACGTCCGTCCCAGTGGTCGTCCTCCCATTTGAAAAGAAGGTCGGTCATTCCGTATCCGTTGCCGCTGCGCTTCGCGTCGTAGTCGTCCTTTTCGTTGTAGGGCGTGCCGTTATCGTTGCGGTAGGGGAAATTTCCGTCACTGCCACGGTATCCCGCCGAGGCGAGATATTTCCCCCTCCCCAGAGGGCCGGACTGAGCGATTCTGCCCTCCTTCGCGCCGAAAGATTCGACGCCCAGGGTGAGGGTCGTTCGCTTTTTGGCCTCCGGCGCCCGGGTGACGATGTTGACGACTCCGCCCATCCCCGCCTCCGGAAAACGAGATGGAATATACCCCTTATAAACCTCGATCCGGCTCACCTCCGCGGCGGGGACGGCGGAAAGGTCCACCGCGGCCTCGCTTCCCAGGTTCTGCAGAACGCCGTCAAGGTACACCGCCACCTGCGCCGAAGTGCTGCCCCGTATGGAGGTCACGGTATAGGCTCCCCGGCCTCTGGCCCGGATCACGTGCAGTCCCGGCGCGCGCTCCAGCAACTCGGGAAGCGACCGCATCTCTCCTTTCATCTCATCGGCATGGATCACCGTCACACTCCCCGGAGATTTGTCGCGGTCTTCCTCGAAGGCCGAAGCGGACACCACTTCCTCTTCCAGTTCTACAGGCGCCGCCGCGGAGGGAGACGGCAAAAAAACGCTCCCCCATAAAACGAGAATAATCGCAATCCGTGTTCTCCGTCCGGCCTTCATGCTCTCGTCACTTTCTCCCGCGCAGCATCCCCAGAGGCAGAAAGAGAATCAAAACCAAAGCTCCCGTCACCGAGTTGCAGCCTCCGCCGCCGTCTTTGTCGCTGTCGCTGTCGTTATCTCCGTTCGGTTTGGAGATATTGGGAATCACCGCCACAGAGTAGAGATTGCCTCCCAGTTCCGGAGTGAGCAGCGTCTTTTTCAGAGAGTTGTCGGCCGGGTTGAAAAGGAGCAGAATGTCTCCCGCCGCCGTCACGAGGGCGTTGTTGTCGCCGTCCCAGGCGAGCTGGAATGTATAGCCCGACCGGGATGAAATATCCCGAACCTTCTCCACCGCCGTTCCCGTCCATTTATACAGGGTGCTGACGGGGAAGAAATCCTCTGCCGTCAGGTAGGTCTGCCCTGTGAAGTACAGGGTCCCTCCGGCGCTGCACACGGCCGAGACGCCCTCGGAAAAGGAGTCCCCCAGCAGAGGCGTTACGGTTCCGGTGGCCAAATCGAGAACGTCCACGCCGCCGGAGGTGCCGAACCCCTGAGGGCCTCCCCAGCCGGCGATGACGATTTTATCCCCCCACAGAGCCATATCCGTGGAGTTTTTGCCCGCGTCACTTTCCGAGACCGGAGTCAAATCCAGGGTCAGCTTCACGACTTTACTGGGGCCGTAGATATAATTGGGATACTCCCCCTTCTCCTGGGTGAAAAGGGCGTAAACAAACCCGTCTTTCACCAAAACTTCCTCCGCGTGAGCCGTGAAGTCCGAGGATGCGAGCAGAGCATATTCTCTGCCGGTGAGTTTTCCGTCGGGAAGAGAGGCCTCGACAATTTTTCCCGCTACGCTCCCCACCGCGCCGAAGCCGGCCGCGTAAAGCCTGTTTCCCGAGGCCGCCATACTGTGAATGTTGACGACGCTCTCCCAGGATTCGTTCGCCAGAGGGACCTCCCATCCCTGAGCCGGGGCGTAAATCATAATCCTGTCCCCCACCGCGTAGTTGGATCGGTCCACAACCGCCACACGGGACTCCGAATTGTGAAAGAAGGAAAAGACCGCGCTGTCTCCCGTCAGATTGGGAACGAGCGCGGAGGCGGTCAGGGTCTCGTCCACCAGTCCCAGCAACCCTGAAGTGTAACTGAAATCCACCGTCGTATAGACTGTGTTTGCCGTCGCCTCCCCACAGAGCGACAGCAGCAGGCACACCGCAGGCAAAAACATTTTTACGCGTTTTCTCATATCATGACCTCCAATACAAATGATGATTTATTCATAAAATCAAAAAACCGCGGATTATCGATTCAGACGAAACGTCACCGGAACCCGTGCCCGCGTCCTGCCGGCGTTTTCGAACTTCCATTTTCGAACCGCGGACACGGCGGCCTGATCCAAAACCGGAGAACCGCTGCTCTTTTCCACCGAAACCCCCGAGACGCTGCTTCCCTCCAGAGTGATCAGCAGCGTGACCGTCCCTTCGTCTCCACGCCTGCGGGCAATGGCGGGATAATCCGGCCTGACCCTGTTCAGAACCCTGAGACTCGATATATCCAAAATCGCGGACGAAGAGGACCGCGCCGATGTCGAGGCCGCCGCCGAAGCTGAGGCAGCAGCCGATGTCGATGACGCTGTCGATGTCGTTATTGCCGATGACGACGGCATCGAGGCCAATTCCGGCCGTTTTTCCGAAGCAGGAGGTTCAGGTCGTTTGGCCGGGGATTTTTCCGGAGCCGTTTTCCGTTTTTTTTGCGGCTTCGAGGGGGGAACAGGCCGTGTCACCTCCGGAATTTTTTCCAGGTTTTTCGCTTCGGAAAATTTTTGCGAGTCCTTCGAGTCCTCCGTTTTCGCTTTCGTTTTTGTTTCTGCTTCTGCCGGCGCCTGAGGTTCCGCCATGCGACGCAGCGTCACGGTCACCACCGGTGAGGACGCAATATCCGCCGCCTCTCTCTCTCCGGGCAAAATCCCCAGAATCGCCGTATGCACGGCGACACTGAAGAGCAGGGCCGCGGCCCAGCGGGCAGATTCAATTTTGGAGCCGGCCTCAGGGAACATGAGAAAACGCCGAGCCCGTCTTTGAAGGCGACGTCGCCGCAGAGGGCGTCGACTCGTGAGAAACATCCGTCCGGCTCGCAGTTCGGGATTTTCCCCGCAGAACCAGCCCCACGCGCTCCGCTCCCGCGCTCTGCAGCTCATCCAGCAGCCCCGCCACTTCCCCGTAGGGAGCGTCCCTGTCTCCCGCCACCAGAATTTCCCGTTTACCGGCATTTTCCCGTACAAGGCGGTAAAGGTCCTCAGAGGTGACCGGCTGAGGAAAATCCGCCCAAAAAACCTTTCCCTCACGGGTCAGAGTCACCAGAAAGGGATTGCCGTCGTTCACCGGTTCCCCGGTCCCCTGGGGAAGGTCCACCGTCAGGCGTCCCTGAATGAAGGTACTGGCGAGGACAAAAAAAATGATCAGCATGAACAGAATATCAATCAGCGGGGTGATGTCGATGTCCGCGCCGTTTCCCCTCCTTCGGGCTTTTTTCATTTTCTCCTCAGCTTTTCCTGAATCCAGGCGTCGGCCTGCCGGTTCAGACGCTCTTCCTGCCGGTCCACCGCGGCGTTCAAAAACCCGCTGGCAACCAGAAGGGGAACAGCACAACACAGCCCCGCCACCGTGGTGAAAAGGGCCACCCGAATACCGCCGGTCACTTTTGTCACATCGATTCCCGTCCCCAGGGTCAGAACCCGAAACATCTCCACCATACCCAGAACGGTCCCCAGAAGTCCCAGCATCGGCGTGACCCGAACGATAATCTCCAACAGGCCGAGGTGCTTCTGCCAGACGAACATCTCCGCCCGAACGCAACGGTCCGCAAGCACCTGGAGGTCATCGCCGTCGAGATCCTTCTCCGTTTCAGGCGGGGAAAACGCTCTGCCGCCGGCAAGGGTGAAAAAAAGAAAACGTTCCGCCAGAAGGGCCACACCCGTCAGGGACAACCCCAGAATGACCCACATGATCGGCCCCCCCGCATCCATATAAAACATGAACTGGCTCATAAAAACTCTCCCTTTTCAATTTCCCTTTTCAAATACTGATTTCAGATATTAATTTTAATTTCGCGTAATCGTGTACTAAAAAAGACGCCCTCAGCAGGGCCGGCGGCGCAGCAGCAGCCACAGAAAAAACGGGGCCCCCAGAAAAGAGGTGATGATCCCCACGGGGAGTTCCATGGGAGCCCAGAGCGTTCGGGAGGTCGTATCACAGGCCGTCAGAAAGGCCCCTCCGAAAAAAATCGAGGCTGCCGCCAGCTTCCGATGGGAGACTCCCACCATGAGGCGGCACAGGTGAGGAACCACCAGCCCCACAAACGCAATGGGACCGCAGAGAGCCACGCAGGCGGCCACGCACAAAGAGACGACCGGAAATAAAATCCTCCTGGTCCGTCCCAGGTTCACCCCACGGGAAACCGCGATTTCGGGGTCGCAGAGCAACAGATCCAATTCCCGGGCAAATCCGATGGAGACTCCGGCGGCCAGCAAAAAAAACGGCAGAAGCCGAACGCCCTCCTCCAGGCCGATGACCTGTATTCCCCCCAAAGTCCAGCGCAGAAGCCGGAAGGAGTCATGATAGGCCCCTATATACTGGACGATCATGACGAGACTGGAAAAGAAAAAATTGAAGGCCACTCCCGCCAGAAGAAGCGCCACCCCTCCGGAATCCAGCTTCAGATCCGCGATGGCCTGCAGAGCCAGCACACAGCAAAAAGACCCTGCAAAGGCGCTGATCGCCGTTCCCGAAAGTCCAAACAGCGAAAAGTTCCAACCCATGTAGATGCAGAAAGCCGCTCCAAAGGAGGCCCCGCTGGCCACGCCGAGCATGGTGGGTTCCGCCAGGGGATTGCGAAAAAGCGCCTGAAAAATCATGCCGCAAAGCCCCAGTGTCGCGCCGCAAAGCCAGGCCAGGAGCACCCGGGGGACTCTCAGGTCCCAGAAAATCCGACCGCTCTTCGTCGTCGCCCCGCGCTTCAGGATGTCCTCCCAGGAAAGACTTTCCGGGCCGCAAAACGGAGCCAGGAGCAGCACCAGAGTCCCCAGGACCACAATCACGAGAAGCAGACGGCTCCTTTGCCTATCCAATATTCCTGTCATGGACGTCTGCTCTCTTCTCGAATCGTCACCCTCGAAGCGAAAGCCGCCGGAACCACCAGAGGGGCCTGTTCTCTGTCCATCGCTCCCTCGAAGCGCAAAAAATCCGTCTCGAAAAGCCGCTCCAGCAACCCGGGCCTGGCCAGGGCGGCGGCGCTTCCCTCCCAGACGATCGAGCCCTTTGACAGGACGATCAGCCGATCCGCCGACTGCAGCGCAAAATTCAAATCGTGAGTTACCGCCAGTATCGTGAGTTTTTTCCGCTGATGGACAAAACGAATCAGCTCCAGCATCTCGACCTGGTGGCGATAATCCAGATACGTGGTGGGTTCGTCCAGCAATAACAACTGCGAGCTCTGGGCCAGAGCGGCGGCGATCAGAACTCTCTGACGCTCTCCGCCGCTCAGGGAGTCCACGAAACGTCCTTCCAGCCCCTCCATTCTCACAAGCCTCATGGCCTCTTCCACCACCCGAAGATCCTCCGCGGACTCCATCTCGAAGGATTTCTTCCAGGGATAACGTCCCTGCTCCACGAACTGCTGAACGGTAAAGCCGGAAAAACCATCGGTGAGCTGCGGCACATAGGCCATCTTTCGGGCCAGCTCTTTTTGAGAAAACCGCCGGGCGGACTTCGAGTCCAGAAAAATCTCACCCCGATAACGGGGAAAAATGCGGTCAATGCACTTCAAAAGGGTGCTCTTTCCAGCGCCGTTGGGCCCCACGATGGCTACAAACTCTCCCCTGCCCAGGCTGAAACTGAGGTTCTTCAATATCGCTTCGCCGTTGACGGGAAACGTAAGATTTTCCACTTTCAGCGCAGGACCGCCTTTTTCTTCCATTTCTTTTTCTCTGAACCGGACGGACATTCACTTCGCCGGAGGAATTCGGTCCGAGTAAGCCAGCTCCGTGAGTTTCGGCTCGGAAGGTGCTGGGGCTGGATCTGAAGGTTTCGGATCTGAAAGTTTCAGTTCCGGATGAATGAAAGTCAGAAAATCCTGAAGCAGCAGAACGAGACGGGGCCCCGGGTGGAGCGCGTAATTCCCCGCCAGCAGGTAAATGTGTTTTTCCTTCACCGCCCGCAGCTCCGGACGGCTGTCCCACTGGGTGAGAAGATTGTCAGGTCTCACTCCATCGCGAAAGCCGTGGTCCCCCACGATGTCGATGATCAAATCCGGGTCGAGGCCGATCAGCCCCTCCGCCGTCAGCCTGGGATAGGAAAGCCCTTCGATGGTGAAAGCGTTGCGTCCGCCGGCCAGGTAGATCAGCTCGTCGTAAAAGGAGTTTTTCCCCGCGATGTAAAGGGAACGAATGACCGGATCCGTGATGTCGCGGTCCACGGCGGCCACCACTTTGGGACGGGGAAGAGACCGGGTAAGCGCCTCCGCCTGAAAGAACCGGGCCCGCATGGAATCCGCCAGAATTTTACCTCTTTCGAAAACGGAACAGGCCGCCGCCAGCTCCTCAATCGAGTCGCAAAGTTCTTTCAGAGTTTCGTGATGCAGGACGAAAGTGGTGATCCCCAGCCGCTCTATCCTCTCCTTCAGGCTTTCGTTCAGGTTGTCCAGAACCATGAAATCGGGGGCAATGCTCAAAAGAGTTTCCAGGTTGATGTCCAGCAGACTGGCGACTTTTGGGATTTTTGCGGCCTCCGGCGGATAGTCGCAGAATCGGGTGATTCCAACGAGGCGTTCCCCCAGAGAAAGAGCGAAAAGAATTTCCGTTGCGGCCGGCGACATGGAAATAATGCGTTCCGGAATCGCTGAAAAAACCGGTCCGGTCGTCATCAACAGAAAAGCGAAGCAGAGAGTCCAACGTCGAATACGATTCATAATTCACTCCCTCAATCAGAAAACAAAATAAAAAGAAGCTTCCTGAGAGGCTTCTCCATCGATAAAAACCGGACAGATTCAAAAAGCCTCTTACGCCCACGCGCAATTTTAAGGCAAAACATCTCGACCGGTCTCCTGACTTTCACTCATCCTACTCTCGCATCTTCCCGCCTGGTTTATCCAGGCAGTGATTTTTCGCGATTTCGTCCTGTTTACAGTGGCGGGGCCGCTCCGGATTCGCACCGGATTCCCTTTGTCGAAACGCGTTCCTGTTTTGTTGTACACCATTCTATCATCACAGAGACTTCTTCAGGATACGTATTTTTGATTTAAAGTCTCTGCAAAGTACAATCTTATGAATGCGGCCAGCCCGCCAGTATGCAGCTGGCAGAAAACAGCTTTCTCTCGGCTCAACAGTCTGTTTGCTTATTTCGTTTCCGTGAAACGAAGGCGGTATCTGTGTCCCGCTTCTACCATCGCGATCAAATTTTCAGTCGGCGTGCCCGGCGCCACGGCGCATCCGGGTGAAATCAGCGCCGCGCCGTCCTCAATGGAGCTCTCTACGGCCGAAGTCACATCCTCGGGCGTACCTTCAAGCAAAACCTCCATAGGATGCACCGCTCCGGCTATGGAGGTACAGAGCCCGTATCCCGCGAGCGTTTCCCGTGCCGCGGGAATGTTTACGGAGGACTCCACACTGACGGCGTTCGCTCCTGTCCGAGCTACATCGGCTATGATACCGTCCAGTTTGCCGCAGATGTGGATGATGGATGGCAATTTAACGGCTTCCTCCAGCCTGGTTTCGTATCCGGCAACGATTTCCCGGTACATTTTTGGGCTTATCATGTCCAGCGAGGCCATCATATCCTCAATCACTATGACATCTGCGCCAGCCTGCCTGTAAGCTTCGGCGAGGGCCGATCCGCATTTCAGTCCCAGTTCGAGAAACGGGGTTATCGCTTCCGGTTTTTTATATGCTGTTTTCAGCAGCACAGTGATACCCAGAAGACTGGCGGCGATGCTGAAAGGTCCGCACAACCCGGCCATGACGGCAGCGCTGCCGTCAAAACGTTTTTTGATAAGTTCGACAGCCCTGAGAACGACAGGGATCCTGCCCAATTGCAAAAAGTCCCGGGGAAATTCCGGATCGTCTCCAATTTTGAACGGGTGTTCCGCGATACTGGGCAGATGGAGAGCTCCGCCGCTTTTTATCACGGCTCCCAACGCCTCAGCCTCAACGGTTTGACAATACGGAACGCGCACGGCGTCCAGCCCCAGTATTTCAGCTCCGGCGCCCGATAAAGCCGCCATCATTTCCGGGTCGCCGTGAGCCTGGGGCCAGGGAGCGTTCACCCGTTCCATAACGTCGTAGGTCGCGTGCTGGCACACGCTTATTACCGGCGTACAATCCGTCGTTTCATTGCGTAAAGCCGCCAGAACTCTTTTCGTCGATGCGTTCATATTCCGAAATGTTCTTCCGTGACGACGCCGTGAGGACTTATGTTGACGAACAAATCCGGGTCGTCCCACGGTCCGGCGAGAATTTTTTCCATGATTCCCAAGTCCCCGACAGTTTCGCCGTATTCCAAATTCAGCATTCGGGCCGATTCTCCGGCGTGACTGCGTAAATCCGTCCCACAGGCGACGGGGGAATGAATATATATCAGCCGCCGATAATTCGCGTACATGATTTTTTGCAATTTTTTCGCCTTCTCCTCACCGTATTTATCGCGCCAGGCTTCGTATTCGTGTAAAATTCCCTGTCCACCCTCCACCCATCCCCGACATAAGTAGTAAGTGCCAGGTTCTTCTTTCTGATACCGTTCGAATTGCACCAAGCTTCCCAACAGTATTGGAACGCAGTCGTGGAATTTCGGGATGATCAGAGAGGCGCAGCCGTTCCGGATGCCGCTCGCCGAGCCGCCGCACAACCCAAAAGCGAGGATGACGCGATCGTACCCTGAACAGGTGTCCAGCGCTTCCTGGAGTTTGTTGTGCAGTTTTTTCGGTACGAGGTGCAAACCGAGCTCGATGAAACTGATATCGGCGTTCAGATTTTTTTCGCGCGCGATTTTTTCGAGCTCTTTTTTCATGACCTCGCAGGCCAGGATCTTCGTGCGCGCCGCCGCTCTCATCGTTTCGCCTCTCGTTTGCGCTCCGCTCCGAAAGACGGAATATTTTGAAGTATGTTTTCCAGATGGGGAAACCTGTCTTTCGCGTGAGGGAACGTCATCGCGTCCATAAAGCGGCGCTGGAAATCCGGTTCCGCCGCTGTTTCGACAAATTCGACGCGTCGGGCCGTCCGCGCCGCTTCATCCCGTTTGTCCCTGTCCAGAAGGGCCAGCTTCGCCCCGTCTCCGGCCGCGTTTCCCACAGCTGTGACGTTTTCCGGCGGGCAGTCGGGAAACATCCCTATCAGGCGGGCGCTCTCCTGATTTATGTAACTTCCGAAAGCCCCCGCCAGTTTAACGCTGGATATGCGACCACCCCCGAATTTTTCCATCAGGTACGCCGCTCCTGTGTATATGGCTGCCTTCGCGAGCTGCACGGCTCGCACGTCCGCCTGAGTGACGGAGATATCTTTGCCTGTCGATGTTTCCTCCGCCCGGGCCAGCACATATTCGGATTTTCCATCGTCCCCTTTTCTCACCCGTGCGGTCCTCGCCTCCATGTTCAATCGTCCGGACGGAAGAATGATTCCCGTTTTGAACATCTCGGCTATCGCGTCGATGATGCCCGACCCGCAGATACCCCTGGCGCCTGTCTCTCCGCTTCGCGGAAACCATTCGTCGCTGCCTATGACCTTATATTCCGGTTCAAGAGTCGCCGGATCTATCCGGACGTGCTCGATAGCGCCATTCGCGGCGCGCATACCGAACCTGATCTGCGCTCCCTCGAAAGCGGGACCGGTTGCGCATGAAGTGCAGAGCAAACGGTCTCTGTTCCCCAGATCCAATTCCCCGTTGGTGCCGATATCTATTATCAATTGCGTTTCGCCGCTCCTGTAGGGCTCCTCGGCAATCAGCACAGCCACGTTGTCCGGACCGACGAAACCGGCCTCTATCGGCAGCGAATGAACATTGCCGGCCGGATTGATTTTGATCCCGAAATCCCGGGCTTTTACGTCGAGAGGCGCGTTTTCCGCTGGCACGAACGGCAGCCGGCCAACGTAAGACGGGTCGATGCCGAGGGCGATATGATGCATGACGGTGTTGTAAACCAGAACGGCTTCGTCTATCTGTTCAGCGACGATTCCGGCCTGCTCCGCCAATTCGGACAAAAGATCGTCGACGGCTTCAAGGATGGCTTTCCTGAGTATCGACAGTCCATCCTCCTGATTCATTATGTACGCGATACGCGCCAGGACGTCCTCTCCGTATACGATTTGCGGGTTCATCCGGGAGGCCTGGGCCAAAACCTCCCCGGTTCGCAGGTTGCACAGGAAGGCGACGACGGTTGTGGTTCCGATGTCGAAGGCGACGCCGAAAGCGTCGGGCGCGGTTCCTGGGGTGACGCGGATAATTTCCCTGCCCTGCCAGACCGTCGCCGTAACCTTCCAATCGCCGTCGCGCAACGCTCCCGGCAGAGACCTGAGCGTCACAAAGTCCACGGAAACCCCACCCACGCCATGCTGACTCGACAGCGCCGCGACGAGCCGCGCCCGATCGGACAACGAATCTTCGAGGCTGGGAGGTTCCATCGTTACGTAATAGTTCCTCACCGCCGGGTTTACCCTGTAGTTTCTCAAACTGCCGTTCTCCAGAACCGTCTGTTTGGTTCCGCGGCTTTCCTCCGGTACCGTGACCGATACGCTGCCGGTTATCCGGGCGCAGCACGCCAGACGGTAGCCCGCCATAAGCTCATCTGCACTCAACAGACGGGTTTCCTCCGGAGTTACCGGCGAGAGCGCGCCCTGGCATCCGTTTTCCGCTGTCACTCGACATTTGCCGCACTTTTTATCGCCGCCGCAGGCGGCTTCGATGAAAACACCGAGGTCCTGAGCCGCCCGCAACAGCGTTTTTCCTTCCGCAACCGTTCCCCGTATGCCCGAGGGCTGGAAGGTCACATGATGTTCGTTCCGTACGCCGGACATTCGTCCCTCAGTCGATCGGAAGCCCCAGATCTCTCAGCTCCGCCTTGACTTTATTGTATATGGCCAAATATTCCGGCTTCGGCTGAACGGTCTTCAGATCGTACACTTCCCTGAAATCGCCGCCTCTCGTGTGGAGCGTACGATCGTCGATGTAGGGCTGATATTTTGGCAGAATCTTCTGAACGAGCTCGTTGGCCCTCGCCCTCGTGAAGCGCGCTTTGCCGACCGCCCGGCCCACTTCCGCCGCGAACCTGGCGCCGAGCCCTCCGGCTTGGTCGAGCCCTCCGCTCTGATGTCCGGTTCCCCCGGCGACCCAGAAGCCCAACGTGGCGCTGCCGATCGCTCCGGCGGCCGTTTCCCAGAAGTACTCCTCGCTGCCTATTCCCGCCGTCATCTGCCACGCCGCGCCGATGAGGGCGGTGAAGTTGGTATGTTTCGAGAACGCCGCGCCGCCGAAATTGGCGACATACAGCGCGTATTTGCTGGAATTGCTGAAATAGAGCGCGTCGGTTGGCCAAGTGCCGAGCTGGGTAGGTTCGTAGAGCACAGTGTAGGCTATCAGGTCCGCGACTCCGTTGACGACTGATGTTGCCGGACCTCCCGCCGCACCGCCGATGTAAGCCTGGAGAATACCCCACAGGTTTGCTCCGTACTGGTGCCAGAAATAAGCGCGTGTCATCTGGTCATAGTCGGTTTTCAGATGCGGCATCACGTAAACGTGACGCACGTCGCCCTTTCCGACTCCCCAGTTGATATTGGCGGCCGCTATTTCAGCCTGAAGGTTGACGGGCGTGCTCGCTCCGTCGCTCAAACCCGGTCTGCCCACTCTGCGAAGAACATCCTTGACGGTAGCCACACGGTTGATTTCGGCAATCAGTTCGAAGGGCGACCCCGGTTTTACGGGCACTCCGTTTATCTCGGGAGTGACGCCCTGAAAATGAACGTAGTCCACCAGAGGTTCCTGCGCGAAACTCAGCGCTATCTTGGCATAAAGGTCCTCGGAAATAGGCCCCAGGATGCGTCCCATCGTCCCTACCGGAGTCGGCCCGCTGTCGTAGTCTTCGAACCCTCGGTGGCCGACCGTGATGGAATCGCTGCCCTCGCCTATCGTGGCGGAACTCGGAAGGTTTTTCAGCGCGGTGTCTACCTCTTCCGGGCTGAACTTAATTATTCTTTCCGTTGTGGTGTTCAAAATACCCACGTCCAGCAGAAGTTCGTAGCCGGCCTTCCAAATCGCGTCCAACTCGTCATCGTCGGTCGGAACCGTTCGCTTGGGGTCGAATTCGATTCTGTATTTTTTAGTGAGTTCTTTCAGTCTGGGCCAAAAGATCTTCGTGTCGAATTCTTTTTGAAAAGCTATGGGACCCGTTTCCCCGCGTCCCCAATATTCTATGAATTTTCCTTTCGTTCCGTGTCCCATCTTTTACGACCTCCCCAGAAGCTGATTCACGACCTGCACAGCGCCGATCGCATCCTGCGAGTAGCCGTCGGCTCCGATGCGGGCCGCCCATTCTTTCGTCGCGACGCCGCCGCCAACAATCACTTTATAGTTCCTGCGCACGTTTTTGGCTTCGAGAAAATCGATCAGGTCCTTTTGCACCGGAAGCGTGGTAGACATCAGCGCCGAAGCCGCTATGACCTTCGCGTCGAATTTATTGGCTTCTTCCAGAAACCTGGAAGGCGCGACGTCCACTCCGAGATCGCGAACGTCGTATCCGGCTGTGAGAAGCATTGTGGACACCATATCCTTGCCTACCTGATGCACGTCTCCCTTGACGGTGCCTATGATAACTACCGGTCTGGATTCTGAGTTGGTCTGTTTTTTCAGAATTTCCGGTTCAAGAATGGTAAGTCCCGCCTTCAATGCGTCGGACGCCAGGATAATTTCGGGCAGGAAAACCTCCATTTTCTGGAACTGGTCCCCGAGGCTGTTAAGGGCGTCTCCCATCGCCGAAACAGCCTTTACCGGGTCTGCTCCCGCCGCGATGATTTCCTTTGCCGCCTTGATGGCGGCATCTTCGTCAAAGTCCAGAATGGCCTGGCTGATATCGCTGATAAGCTGCTTTTCGTCCCTTGCCATATAAAAATACCCCCTCTCCGTGTTGTTGATTATTTCGTGGTTTTTACCACGTCCGGAAATTCGTAAATGCCGGACGCTGCCCCGCATGCGGGGTCCCTTTTCATAAAACAGGCACCGCGTTTCGCCGCATCCGTCCGAAAAAGCGGACAATATGCGTCAATCGGTACATATTTGGAAAATCTTGATTATATTCAACCGGTAGAATAAACCGCTCAGATACAAAAAACCCACCTCCCGGCTATTATTGATTGTTCTGCTGATTTGCGCGCCGTACATTCAATCTGGCGTAACGTGCGAAAATTTCGGCGCACAAAACAAACAGACATCGATAAAAGCGCTGACAAACCGAAAAATATCCATAAAATATCCATGTTAAACAGGGTTCCCTCGGGTGGAATTTGAGCGGCAGGTTTCCTGGCTTACGGCGTTCTTTCTTTTCCTACTCCCGCGTCTTCTCGGCTTTTACGTATTACGCCAATGACATGCTGCAGTTTCGTTCCGATTACAGTAGCGGGGCTGCTCCGGATTTTCACCGGCTTCCCTGAAAAAATTAATACGTCATATTTTTATTACTTATCTCAGCAGGAGATTCCAACAAACTTAAGTATATTATATATATCATATAATAATAATATGAATTATTAGATATAATATCTTGCTTTTAAAATTTGTCAATAGTTGACACGAAAAAAAATATTTATATAATTTATAAAATATATTATTTTGATATGTATTATAGTGGTGATACCTGCCGCTGCGGGAATCGACGGGAGAGACAATGAACATGATGGATGACAACATGACGGATGACGCTGAAAATATTTTTGCCCGACTGTCGAACGCGGTCGTCGGTATGGATGAGGACACGACCGTCGAACTGGCCCGCGAAGCCCTCGACCAGAACGTCGACGCCTATGAAGCCATAGACAGAGGTCTCTCGGACGGAATGCGGCGGGCGGGAGATTTGTTCGAAAACGAAGAATATTTCGTTCCCGAACTTTTGATGTGCTCCGACGCCATGTATGCCGGATTGAATATACTCCAACCGCACATCAGACGCAGCGGCGCCGGAGTCAGACGCAGGATTGTCATAGGAGTGGTCGAGGGGGATACGCACGATATCGGCAAGAATCTCGTGAAAATCATGCTGGAGGCGGCGGGTTTCGACGTGCTGGACCTCGGGCGCGATATTCCTCCGGACCTGTTCATTGACGAAGCTCTAAAAAACGAAGCGGACGTGATCGCCCTTTCGACGCTGATGACGACAACGCTGCCCGGAATGAGAAAAGTGGTAGATTTATTGAATGCGCGGAATATCAGGGAGCGTTTCAAGGTCATGGTGGGCGGAGGTCCCGTTTCGAAAGCGTACGCCGATAAAATAGGCGCGGACGGTTATGCCGGAAACGCGACTGAAGCTGTGAAACTCGCCGGAAATTTGTGCGGTGCGCCGGTGGTAAAGTAAGATGACTGACATCAGTCCGAAAGAGCGACTTGCCCGCGTACTCGACAGGGAAACGGCCGACCGTCCTCCTGTCATTTGCCCCGGCGGAATGATGAACGCCGCGGTCGTGGACGTTATGAAAAAAGGAGGGCACACTCTCCCGGAAGCGCATCACGACGACCGGATGATGGCGTCTTTGGCGGAGGACGTAAACGAGTTCACCGGTTTTGAAAATTACGGACTTCCGTTCTGTATGACTGTGGAGGCGGAGGTGTTGGGCAGCGCGATAAACTTCGGAACGCTCGGCTGCGAGCCCAAAATACGGGAGGAAAGATACGCCAGCGCGGGTTCAGTGGAACGGCTGAATATCAGGACAGCCCTCGAGTCGGGCCGGGTGGGAACGGTCACGCGGGCTGTCCATTACCTGGCGGGGAAGCACGGTGATATTCCCGTCATAGGGAATCTGACGGGGCCGGTGAGTACCGCGGCTTCCATCGTTGAACCCATGACTTTTCTGAAAGGTTTGATAAAGGACAGGGATAATTCAGCCAGGCTTTTGGATTACGTCACGGATTTTCTGATTGCTTACGGATGCGCGTTGATAGAAAGCGGAGCTTCATTCATTTCGATCGCCGACCCTACCGCCACGGGTGAAATAATGGGGCCGGCCTCATTCAAAAAATATGCCGTTCCATGCCTTAACAGGCTTGTCGGCGCACTGAACGAGGCCGGTGCAAGGGTTATAGTTCATATATGCGGCGATATCAGGACAGTTCGCCAATATATACCGGAAATACGCTCACAGGCCATATCCACCGACGCTGTCGTCAACCTGAAAAAATTGAAAGATGATTATCCGCAGCTCGTTACAATGGGCAATGTGAGCACTTACGCGCTGGAATTCCAGACGCCGGAAAACATTGTGGAACAGACCGGACGTCTGGTGCGGGAGAGCGTCGATATCGTGGCGCCCGCCTGCGGACTCAGCACATCGTCCCCGATAGAAAATATCCGCGCGATGACCAAGACGGTGAAGGAATCCAGGGTCCTGACATCATGAAAACGGCGGCTTGAGGCCGCCGTTTCGCTTCTTATGGCTGAACTGCCGAAATTTTTTATACCGCCGTTCAATATCGATTAAAGGTTCCGATTGAACGCAAGCCGGGTGTCACTGCGTGATATTCTGGTCCTTGAAGAGATCCGCCATGGTGTAGTTGGCTTCTTCTTCCTGCAGAACCCGATTGTGTTTCTCCTGCTCGGTCCGGGCCGCCGCACGTTTTTTATTCTCTTCCTCCCGGGAGGCGCGAAGCCCTTCTTCCTCGATGGCGCTGATGGATAAACGCATTCTCCGCTGCTCGGGGCTGATTTCAATAATGCGCGCCACCACGTCCTGTTTCTCCTGCAGAACGTCGCCGGGCTTTTCCACGCGCTTCGTGCTGAGCTGAGAAATATGGATCAGGCCCTCCACGCCGTCCTCGACTTCGACAAAAGCGCCAAAGTCAGCCAGACGCACGACTTTAACCTGAAGCTCCTGTCCTTTGGAGTAACGCTGGTCGATATCCTTCCAGGGGTCGTTGAGCTGCTTGTAACCCAGACTGATCCGGCGCTTGTCCACATCCACGTCCAGCACCTGAACCTGAACCTCCTGCCCCTTCCGGAAGACTTCCTTCGGATGGCGAATTCGGGCCCAGCTGATGTCTCCGATGTGAACAAGTCCCTCCACTCCGGGTTCGATCTCGACAAAAGCGCCAAAATCGGTGACGTTCGTGACGGGGCCAAGGATGACCTCGCCCTTTTTGAGGCGCTCCACCACCGTGTTCCAGGGGTCGCCGCCCACCTGCTTCATGCTCAGGGAAATGCGGTCGCTCTCGCGGTCGATGCCGATCACTTTGACGGTGACTTTGTCTCCCTTCCGGAAAGCGTCCTTGATGCGCACGCTGCGCTTCCAGGAAATTTCGCTCATATGCACGAGGCCGTCCACCGCGCCGATGTTGACAAATACGCCAAAGTCCGTCAGGCTGCTGACTTCTCCCTCGATGACGCTGCCCTCCGCCACTTCCTCGTAAAACTTTGCGCGCTGCTGGGCCATTTCCTTCTCCACCAGAGATTTTCTGGAGAAGACGATTCGGTGTTTTCGGCGATCTTTTTCAAGCAATTTAACATCGAAAACCTCGCCCACAAATTTGTTGAGGTTCACACCCCGACCGTCAGCAGCGAGATGAGAGATGGGGATGAAGCCCTCCAGACCGCAGCAGTCGACCATCAACCCTCCCTTGACCTTACGAAGGGCTTTGACCTGTATAACCTCGTTCTGGGCGAGTTTATCTTCAAATTCAGCCCACCGCCGGTCAAATTCATGGCGCCAGCGGCTCAACAGAAGTTGCGCCTCTTCTCCCTCGCGGATGCTGACCACCTGAACCTCGATGCTGTCGCCAACTTTCGGTTTTTCAGCATCTCCGACCAAAATACGGTGGGTCCACTCCTTCGCGGGAAGATACCCTTCGCATTTGTAACTGACGTCTACCAGCCATCCGTTTTCTGTTTCTCCAATGACGGTACCCGTCCTTACTTCACCCTTATGAAGATCCGACAGAGCAATCTGCTCCATCATACTTTCCATCGTTTCCTGTGCCGCCGACTCGTGTACCGTTTCGTTATCCATGACCTGATCCATTGCCACCCAGCCCCCCTGATTGCCTACATTCTCGCGATTTTGTTACGAACTTCGTTAATGAGCCACTGAGGCGTACTCGCCCCCGCGGCAATTCCTATGCGGTCTTTCCCTTCTGCCCACCTCCCGTCCAGCTCTTCGCTGCTTTCTATCCAAATAACGTCCACATCGCCGGTTTGGGCAATATCCCGTAATTTTGCCGTATTGGCGCTGTCCCGTCCGCCGACGATAACGATTCCATCTACTGCGTCCTCCGACAGACTGCGCACCGCGGTCTGCCGCTCCACCGTGGCCCTGCAAATGGTGTTGCAGACGTATAATTCCTTTGTTTTCCGCACGAGAACGGAAGCGGCCTCGGTAAGGTTTTCTTCTTTTTGGGTTGTCTGGGAAATCAAAGCAATTCGCGGACGCGGGGAAAGATTCTCTGCCTCGGAAACATCGGTTATCACTTCGATCGAACCATCGACATAGCCCATAATCGAGCGTATTTCAGGATGCCGCGCATCTCCCAGAAGAACGACATGAAAACCCTCCGAGGAAAGTTTTTCGGCATACATCTGCGCCTTGCGCACGAAAGGACAGGTCATATCGACCACCTGCAGGCCCTTTTCCCGAAGCGATTCAAAAACCGCGCGGGGTTCTCCGTGGGCGCGTACAAGAACCGTCACTCCGGGAGGAATGTCATCCACCGTTTCCGCCACCTTCAGCCCCATCTCCGAAAGACGGGCCACCTCCTGGGCATTGTGGATCGGCATACCGATCGACCAAACCTCCTCTTTCGCCGCCAGCGCATATACAATCGCGTCTACTGCCCGACGCACGCCAAAACAAAATCCGGCGTGATCGGCAACGATAACTTCTTTCACTTAAGTTTTGCCTTCCAGATGTCTCGACATCTCTTCTAAAATACGGCGCATCAATTCGCTGCCGTTTAAAGCAGAAGTATCATACCACAAGGCGGGGCTAAATTTACCAAACCAGGTCATCTGTCTGCGACAAAATGCCTTCGTCCTCCGAATGTCCCCCTCAAGGGCCTCCTCCATCGTCATCGTCCCGCGATACCAGGCGGCAAGTTCCCTGTAACCGAACCCCTGCATCGAGGGGAATCGCTCGTCGAATCCCTTTTCGATCAGCCAGGCCACCTCCTCGGGATATCCCGATGCGAACTGCTGCCGCACCCGGGCCGCGATGTTTTCGAAGAGCTCCTCCCGGGGCCGGTTCAGGCCAATGTACAGCACATCCATGGAAGAACGGGTTTTCTCCCCTTCCTCGTAGAGCTTCGAAGGAGGCCGCCCCGTCAGCTCGTAAATTTCCAGCGCCCGGGAAACCCGCCTCACGTCGTTGGGATGAAGTCGCTCCGCTGTGACCGCATCCACGGAGGCGAGCAGCCGATGCAGGTTTTCCGGCCCGTCCGTCTCCGCCATTGCCTCGAAACGGCCCCGAATCCGGGGATCGGCGGGCAAGTCCGCGTTCAGCACCCCGTGAAAGAGGGCGTTGTAGTAAAAGGGCGTTCCCCCCACAAACAGAGGGACATGCCCTCTCTCTCGAATGCGTCGGACCGCCGATTCCGCCAGGGTCACAAAAGACGCCACTGTGAAGGTTTCGTCGGGATCCGCCACGTCGATGCCGTGATGCAGAATTTCGCGGCGGACCTCACGGGAAATTTTGTCCGTTCCCACATCCATATAACGATAGACCTGACGCGAATCCACCGAAATGATCTCCGCGCCCAGTTCCCGCGCAAGGTCCAGACTCAACATCGTTTTTCCCACAGCCGTCGGCCCTATAACGGCAACCGCGGGAAAGCGATCCATCATCTGAAAATTCGTCCTTCAAAAGCTTTCAAAACTCATCCCCCAAAAAAACTGATTCAAAAAACTCTTTCAGGAACAAAAACTTGCTTCACCTTAGTATATAAAGCTCTTTCACGCAAGTGCGGTTTTTCGGATTCAGTTCAGTTTTCTTTCCCTGATTTTCTTTTTCCGGCGGGGACAAACAGTCCTCCGACTGCGTTGGAGGTTCATGACTGCCGCTGGGCCTCATTTGGGATCATTGTCGGTGAGGAATGGCAGTTCACCGCACGAAGTCGATAAAGTTCGTCCTGTTGACGATTTCGACCTGGCGCGTCCCGTAATTTTCCACAAAAGAACGCGCGCCGGCGGAGATTTTGTTTTTGTTCCATTTGAACTCGTAAGGATAAAGCGCGCCGTCGTGTTCTTCTACCAGATCGATCTCCCCCGCTCCTTTCCGGCGCCAGAAATACAGCGTCTTGTAAAGCTGATGGTTCTGGTTGTATTTCAACCGTTCGCTCATCATCAGATTTTCCCACAAACCGCCCACGTCGCGGCCAGTTTCAGGGGCGGCGAAATTGCCTGTGAGGGCGGAAATGATTCCGTTGTCGAAGAAATAAATCTTTTTGCCTTTTTTGATTTCGTTCCGCATATTTCGACTGAACGACGGAAGGCGGAAAACGATGAACGCCTGCTCCAGGAGACGGATGTAACTCGCCACGGTGTTTTTGTCCGCGCCGGTCAAACCGCCGATTTCCGTCAGGGAGATTTCACTCCCCGCCTGAAAGGCGAGCGCGCGCAGAATGTTCGAGAGGACCTCCGGGTTTTTGACGCTGCCGAATTTGAAAACATCGCGGTACATATAGCTCGTTGCCAGCGCGGTGAGTTTTTCCCGCGCGTCGGCGAAAGATTTTGCCGTGACTATCTCGGGATAGTTTCCATAGATCAGGCGGCTCTCCAGGTTTTCAAACAGGACGCGGTTGCCGGACGTCTGAGCTATTTCGTTGAAGCTGAGCGGATACAAAAAGTATTCGTAGTGACGTCCGGTCAGTGGTTCGTTTATTTTGTTCGCCAGGTCGAAGCTCGACGACCCTGTGGCGATGATGTGCGTTTCCGGGTACGCGTCGACAAAAATCTTGAGGGCGCGACCGATGTTCTGCACGGTCTGCGCTTCGTCCAGCACGATCACGTCCCCCGTGCCGAAGAAATTTTTCATCCGCGCGGCGCTGTGCGAGGCGAGCGTCTCGGCGACGGACGAGTCTTCGCAGTTGAAAAAATTTTTTTCGTCGCCGCACTCGCGCAGGATTTTTTTCGCCAGCGTCGTCTTGCCCGTCTGCCGCGGCCCGTAAAGGACGATGATTTTCCCGTTCTCGAACAGGCGGTTCCTGATGCTTTTTTCCAAATCCCTCGAATATATTTCCATAATGAGGGTATTTTATCAGCTTCATTCACCAAATATCAAGCTATTCGGTGAATGGTTTCACCAAAAAGCTCATTTTTCGGTGAGGAAAATTATTAAAAACCGTTCCAGCTTTTACTGTAATTCACACTTTATCACTGCGACTCCATGTACGCTGCGAGCTTTTCGTAGGTGGAGGGCCACCTGGGCTCCAGGTTGACGCCCGCTATGGGTGTGGGAATTCGAGCCACGCCGCCTTTGTGCGTCTCGATAACGCCCTCAATGAATGACTGAAACTGTGAGGATGGAACCGCAAAAGCCAGTTCCTCGTCGGAAGTGAGAGCAAAGACCCGTTCGCCTCCTCCCGGAGCGATGACGTTGCATTTCTGCTGCGTCAGAGGTACGGTTATTTCGCCTCCGCAGGCTCCCCGTCCGGAAAAACGCGATTCGATGTACCCGCCTTCGTGGTAGAGCGCGCCCTGCACCATGCGGACGATCTGAGCGGCGTTACCGTAGAGGATGATCACGTCCGGCTCGAAGGCGGCTCGATGCAGCGGGGCCACAAGGATCGCGCCGGTATCCGCTTTCGGCATTTTAGGCGTCGTCTCCTGAGTCCTTTTCGCCGCCTCCATATTGCTGACATAAAGAGGATAGACCACGCTGCCGTCCTTAATGAAATCCGGCTCTTCCGCATATCCCAGAATGACCTGAGCCAGCGGACAGGCCTGGTCCTTTTTGGACAACTGAATCACGCTGCCCAGTTTCCGCGCCATCGTAACGGCCTGACAAACCGCCAGTCGATGCCCGAAATCCTTCAGCGGGGCCTTCGCTCTGCATTCCGGCGGCACGGACTCCCCTTTCCTGTACACTTTGACGGCGACCGGAAAGGTTGCTGTACGCAGATACTCGCTGACCATTCTGTTCATTTCCTCACAAATATCAGACACAAAAATCCCCTCCTTTTGAACTGACGATAAGAACAGGCCTTTCTCAACAAATTATGAAACGGAACCCGATAACGTAAAATTCATAATATTCACGGCCAGTTCTCCGATTTTACGGGCCGGAGCTTTTGCACCGGGAATGGAGGCTGTAATATAGGCGGCCTTTTCTGCAATTTCCGCAGCTTCCGCAGGTTCATGCAACTTCAAAACACAGGCCACCGCTACCGGAACTACGATGTTCAACAGATTGTTGCCGCTGAGTACAATTTCCGCACAGGGAGGACAGGCAGGCGGAATGGCCCACAGTAAGTCCGGCAGTTCTCCAAGGACCGCTTTCGGGATGATGTCGTTGGCCAGGCCCTTCAGCACAGTCGTTTTTCCGTCTGCTGTGACTTCAATATCAAAATAGGGGTCGAAAGACAGATAGCGGGTTGCCAGTTTGCTGATTTTTCTTCTGGCTGCCGGACGAATCGTGAGAATTTTGACGGAGATCTTTTTTCCCAGTTTTTCGGAAAGAATTTTTGCGGCTCCGGCCTCGATAGTTGCTTTCCGCTCCGCTTCCAGCGAGGCGACCACTTCCTCCAATTTTTTACCGGAGGAGAGTTCGTCATAAGCAAAAGAAGCCCGGCGGAAAATTCCCTGAGCGAGCGCAGGGTAAGCGCCATCCAACAATACGTCCGTCACAGGCCCCGGTTTGATTTCCGCAGCTTTTTTCGCTACAAAATAAATGTTGCACAACGCGTGCTCGGGGCTCATATTGCTGCCGATTCGTTCTTCCACCCAGGCTTTTTTCGCCGCTTCCTTATCTCCCCTGAAATGCAGCAGAGCTTTCATTGCCACCACCGCATACCCTCCCAGATGTCCCAGGGGAGAATTTCCCGCACCCCCGGAAGAACCGGCAATTCCCTCTCTGAACGCCGCCATGATCTCGCTCAGTGCCATCATGCCAATGACGGAAGGTCCTCCGACATCTTTCAAAATCAAACCCAAATCGCCGATAAGCCTCGCCGTGTCATATTCTTCATCGATTCCCTTAATGTGAAGTTTTTCGGGCAAACCTGCGGTTTCCGCCGCGGTCTTGCCCGCAAGATAAGCTGTATTGATTTTGCCGTAAACGCCGTGTTCTTCCGCCACTTCCGCATCGGGATGGACGATCTCCAGAATGGCGGCCGCGCCGAACAACGCGCAGGTGAAGGCGTGAGGAGCCATCCCGGCTCCGGCACAGGCATCCATCATGGCTTTGGTTCCGATTTTAGCGCCATTGATTGCCAAATCCGGAAAACAATAATCTTCTCCCAGGGCACTGTGACCATAAAATGGGCTTACACCTACATTTAAAGGCAATTTATATCCGTTGATCCGCGTCAGTTTCCCCTCCCACATGGCCTGATAAATCGCCTGAACTGCCGCAAATCCGGAAATTTTACTCCCCATTTTTGCCGTAGGGATCGTAGCCACCCCGCACCGGTCCGCCCCTGCGGCAATTCTCGCTATGGCTCCCAGTTTTCTGTTGCCGGCGGGTATTCCGACCTGAGCCGCCGTCCCGGCCATGTAGATCATCACAGCGGAGATCAGAGCGGCGTTGGCTCCGTCGCATCCGGAATCTTTCGCTGTCTGAACGACTTTTTTCATCACGTCGTCCAAAGGAAGAGTCTGTACGTTCGCATTGCTCAGTTTTGTGTCCATTCCGCTCAAAATGGACTCCGCGATAACGTTGCCTGTCGTGTGAATGGCCAAATTCAGCATACCGTGCCCGGCCTTCAGAGATTCGATCCGGTCGCAGGTCATGTTGCAGACATCTGCTGCCGTCGCCATCACCGCCGCGGATATAATTTTATCCCTGTCCATGTTCTTCATGTCGATCCTCCTCATCTTCAGTGCAGTTTTGGCACACTTTCACGCAGAACGAGAGCCGAACTCTATAGAAGGTTCTTTTTCTTCCGAAGAAAACGCCGCGGACAATTTGCGTTTGATTTCAATGACTCCAGGGAGGGAAACAAGTCCGGCTTTCAGCAATAATCTGAGTGAAAGGCAATCTTCCTGTTCCGGCCGCCACTGCGCCGCTCCCTCATCCCATTTTGCCCTGGCGACAAATGAAAAAGAACTGCCGGGAGTACTTACGCAAAAAGTTCGCTTCATCTCCTTAGCCGGAATATAACAATGATCTGAATTCAGGCGATGCCAGCCCGTTACGCTCAACTCCCGCACGATGGCTTCCTCCAGATTTTCCGTTTCGGCCTGGGAAGCGTCAATCAAAAAAATGTAAGCCGGTCGATTCTTTTTCGTGATTGTGGGAATGACCTGCACGTTTCGCGCGCCGGATTCATAGAGAATACCGATAGCAACACCAATATCCTCGCCTGACAGGTGATCCGTCTGCACAAGGAACAGGCAGCCTTCTTTGTGATGAATAAGACTTCTCATCTCACTTCACTCGAACCGCTTCAGGCAGCCATGTACTGAGGAAGGGCAGATAAGTGATGAGCAACAGAGAAATGAGGCTGCTGAACACAAATCGAAGGGTTTGATAAGAGATTTCCTTCAGTCCCACTCCGGAAATGTTGCAGGCCACAAACAGGTCAAGTCCCACCGGCGGAGTAGCCATTCCGATAGCCAGGTTGACTGTCGCAATCACTCCGAAATGCAGCGGATCAATGCCAAAATGCCTGACGACCGGCAATAAAATAGGAATAAAAATATACATCGCGGACCCCGTATCCAAAAAACAACCGGCAAGCAGCAGAATCAGATTGATAAGAAGCAGCATTAATACGCTGCTGTTGGTAAGTCCGATCAAATTCTGGGCAATCCTGGCTGCCAGCTGGCTGGTGGTGAGAATCCAGGCAAACACCGAAGCGTTGGCTATGACAAACATGATCACAGCTGAAGAAATGCCCGCATCAACGAACAGTCGCCACAAATCTTTCAGTTTGATTTCTCTATAAATAAAAACACCCACCAGAAGTCCGTATACCGCGGCAATGCCGGCCGCTTCCGTAGGGGTGACGAAGCCTCCGTAAATTCCGCCCAAAATAATAACCGGCGTCATCAATCCCCAGAAGGCATCTTTGAAAGCCTTCCAGCGCTCCCGCGCAGTGGCTCTTGATAAAGTTTTCAGTTTTGTTTCATTCCGCAGGGAGAACAGAGAACAGAAAATCAAAGCAGCGCCAAACAAAATTCCCGGAATGATGCCGGCTGTGAATAACCTGCCGATGGACACTTCCGCCAGCACGCCATAGATGACGAAAACGACGCTGGGAGGAATGATAATGCCTATATTACCCCCGTTGGCCACCAACGCGGCCGCCCAGTCTTTTTCGTAACCGGCGTTAAACATGGCCGGAATGAGTACGGGGCCCAGGGCCGCCACCGTTGCCGGGCCGGAACCGGAAATAGCGGCAAAAAAGCAGGAAACGAGAACGGTAACTATAGCCAAACCGCCAAAAATATGCCCCACCATCACCGAGGCAAATTTGATCAGTCTTTGAGATATTCCCGCTTTCTCCATGATAACGCCAGCCAGCACAAAAAAAGGGATAGCCAGAAGGCTGTACTTGCCGGTACCGGAGTACATGATGTTGGGAACGATCACCAGTTGAATATTGTTGTACAGAATAGCTCCCACAGACGAGAGCCCTAAACATATGGCAATGGGCATTCCCAAAAATACAAAGAGAACAAAACAGCCGAATAAGATTATGGTCATCCGTTTCTTTCCTCCCTGTTCCAGCCTACCGCGTTTTATCCCGTCGATATTTTTCCAGATAAGCCTGTATTGTTCGAATACCAATGGCAATGCTGCCTGCCGGGATAATCAGCCCTGGAATCCACTCAGGGATTCTCATGGAGGCGCTGACACTTTTATACCTGTATAAATTTCGACATCGGCTCAGTCCGTAATAGAACATAATGCCCATGAGAGCCAGGGTAAGAACCAGAGTAGCGGTTTCCACAGCTTTTCTCATCTTAGGCGGAAATTTTTCGAGTAACATGTCAAATCCCAGATGGTTCCGGTATCTGGCTGCCATGGCCGCCCCCATGAAGCTGACAAGAATAAACAGCATCACACATAATTCTTCCGTAAATCCGAAAGAAAAATTGATCACGTATCGGCAAAGCACGTTCCCAAAATTGATGACGATCATAACGATCATGCTGAGGCCGATTACGATCTCCTCCAGGTGGCGGACGAAATACGCCAGCATTTTTACAACGGTCATAAACACGCCTCCTGTGAACGATCTTTTTGAAGAATTTTTCAATGAAAGACAATGAAAAACAATAAAAAACGAAGCGGAAATTCTGCTTTTGGAAAAGACAGACACACCCCACCGGCGGGGGCGAAATCGAACTCAAAATACTCCCTGCCGTTGAAGTGCCGCCGGCAGGGAGCAGTGATTATAAACACCTGTCAACAATGTTATTTTTTGGTATAACCAAAAGCCGCCCAAATTTTCGGGTCAATTTTGCCATACCATTTTTCATATACAGGTTGCACCGCCGCTTTCCACTGAGCCATTTCTTCCTCCGTCGGCCTGATGATTTCCATTGTTTCACTGAAAAGTTTGAGAATGGAGTCGTTTTACGAACGAACCAGTTGTTTATGATAGTTCAACGCTTCATAGGAGGCATTCTGGAAAAGAGTCTTTTCTTCATCGGAAAGGCGGGCCCAGAACTGCTCGCTGCAACAGAACAAAATGGGGTCGTAGACGGCATTCCATAAAGTGATGTATTTTTGCACTTCATTGATTTTATACGACCTGGAAACATCCAGAGGATTTTCATGGGCGTCGATGACTCCCTGCTGCAAAGCCGTAAATACCTCGCTCATGTTAATGGTGGTCGGGTTTGCCCCAAGAATTTCGAACAGGTCAAAAAACATGGGCATGGAGGGAATCCGGACTTTCAGGTTTTTCATGTCCGCCGGAACGCGGATGGCTTTAGGGCCGCTGGTGATTTGGCGATAGCCGGACTCACCCAGAGCCAGGGGGTGCAAACCATTTTCGGAAGCGAATTGAAACAAAGCCTCTTTGCCGGAACCGGAAAGAATTTTATCGACGGTTTCAAGGTCAGGCAGGATAAAGGGCATGTTCACCACCGTAAAGCGATCATCGAGAACGGTATGAATAACCATACCGCGGCAATCAAAATCCGTGGCGCCCATTTGGATCATTTCCAGAGCCTGGGTCTGGTTTCCCGCTGTCAACTGATCGCTGTTGTAAATCTGCACTTCGTATTTTCCGCTGGTTTTTTCTTCGATAATCTCTTTGAATTTGAGGAGTCCCTTGTACCACGTTGAATTTTCGGTAACCGGATTGGAAATTTTAATAACGACAGGCGCCGCACTGCTGCTGGAAATACCGAACATAAAACTCGAACACACAACCATCAGAGCGATTAATTTCTTCACACACTTTCACCCTTTCCCCATTTGTTTTTTAGATAATAAATTGACATCATTATGATAAAGCGGGTAAGCACAGGTCACTTATTTATAGATATTTTCCAATGATAACTCTATACTATTTTTATATATTTTCAAGAATTCAAAACTAGAAAGTGTTTCGATACAATTTTTCCAGTGCATAATAACAAAACAACAACTCTTGCCAAATCGGAGGTCAGAAATTTAAAGCAACGCTTCTTGGGGGTGTATGATGTTTTCTCATTTGGACTCCAGTGCGCATAAAACAAAAAATGACAGTCTGTATCTACAGCTCCATAACAACATTGAGCGCGAAATCATCAACGGAACGCTGCGTCCGGGGGATAAACTGCCTTCTTACAGGAGAACTGCGCAAAGATACGGAATAAACATTTCGACTGTCATTCACGCTTACGAAATGCTGGAAGAAACGGGCATCATCAGTATTGTTCAGGGAAGCGGCTGTTACGTCAAGGCCCTCCACCGCTCTCATTTTTTCTCCGAGAAAATTGTGCTGGAGAACTTCAATAAAGGTCAGGTATTCGAACAGCCTTTAATCAACTTTTCCAGTGCGACGCCGTACATCGACATTTATCCAACCCACGACTTCGAGGAAATTCTCATCGAGCTGGCAAAATCAGGGCTTTCTAAGAGTTTCGCCTATCGTGAAGCTCAGGGGAACTATCATCTGCGTCAGCGGCTTCGGGAATATTTCGAGGAACAGGGGGTGAAAACCCAACCGGAATGTATACAGATATTAAACGGCAGCCAACAGGGGATCGACCTGCTGTGCAAATCGATAATTGACCCCAGCAGCGTCATGCTGGCAGAAAATCCCAGTTATACGGTAGCGCTCAATACCTTTACGAGAGCGGGAGCGACAATTCTTTCCATACCGGTAAACGAAGAAGGAATGGACATAAAGAGCCTGGAGAGAATACTGGAGAAAAGAAAAATACATTTTTTATACTGTATGCCCGTTTTTCAATGCCCCACCAGCGTATGTCTCTCTGAAGCAAACAGCTTTCGATTGATGGAACTTGCGGAAAGACACAATTTTCTTATCATCGAAGACGACTGCCAGTCAGAAATTTACTTTGACGAGAAACCTCATGCACTTTTAAAATCCAGAGACACCAACGATCGAGTCGTTTACCTGAAATCATTTTCAAAAATTCTTATGCCAGGATTGCGTCTGGGTTGCATGATCCTGCCCAAAAAACTGGTCGATCGGGTCGTTTCCGCGAAATTTTATTCCGATATTTCATCTCCCGACTTACAACAGCAGTGTTTTGAACGTTTTCTGCGAAAAGGGAAGATGTCGGTGTATTTAGAAAAATTGCGCGCTCATTTTCGGAAAAAATATGACCTCATGAAAAACCTGATCGAAAAATCTGGCGTGCTGCGAGTCCGTTACGTTTCA
>JAISUO010000068.1 GCA_031272035.1 Synergistaceae bacterium | reverse complement strand
AAAGTCTGATGAGTCCTTCTATTTCGGGGTTTCTCCTGCGATGACGGAGATCATCACCAGGTCTTCCTTCCCGGTGTTGGTCATGCCGTGGGACTGCCCCTTCCGGGCGATGGTGATGTCGCCGGGACCCACTTCATACTCTTTCCCGTCGTCGTTTTTGAACGTGCCTGTTCCCGAGATGACGATGTAGACGTCTTCATTGACGTCGTGTTTGTGGAATCCGATGGAATCTCCCGGTTTGAGAGTCAGCCAACCTATTTCCCTGACGGGATTCTCCATGGGGGGCATGTCCCGGGTGAAGGCGTATTTGCCGTACAGAACGCCGACGCCGCCACCCGCTTTCTGCTTGTCCAGGACGATATGGTTTTCCTTCTTAAAAATGTCGGCAAACGCGGAAGACGCCATCAAACTCACCACAACAACGACTGCGAAGCACAAGATGATCATTTTTTTCAACACAAAATCCTCCTGTCTTTCAAAATTTGGGGATGGCGTCTTTGAGGTACAAAACCTGCGTGTTGTCGTCGTCCGCCGAATACATTTTCTCCAGTCCGGGCTGCAGGTCGATCAACAACTGTTTCGGCTCCCTTCTGGGGTCGTCGACGGCAACGGCCTGAATGCGAACCCACGTTCCGTTTTTGTCGAGCGCGCAAATTTCGACTTTGGGATTGGCGGCCAGTTGCTTTGACACGTCCTTGATTTTTCCTGTCTGAATATAGAGCCTGCCCTCGAAAATACCGAGGCTCCCGAACGGGCGTACCCTCGGCTGGTCGCCTTCCATTGTGGCGATGTAGTAATTGCCACAGCTTTTCAGGAAATCACAGACCTCTTTCACATTGGCCTCCCTGTCTCCGTCGGCGGCCTGTGACGCGCCGTACCCTCCCGTGAACAACACCGCCAGCAGAAACAACAAGGCAGACATGAGCCTCTTTTTCATTTCCAACCACCCTTTCATCTGATTTCACAAAGTAAACACAGGTTATCAAAAATGCTGATTCATTGCAAATAGTCTGATTATAAGCCTTACAAGCTCCAGCGATGAACGGAAAACGCCTGCCCGCGCGGGGAAAATCTGAAGCGCATATCCTGATTACAGACGAACAACAATGAATAACAGATAAGTGACAGGGAATTTGACTTTTGAGGTAAATTCCTGTATCATACCTTAAATATGCAAAAGGAAAGGGAGGTGGATGGATGAGCTGTGAAGCAACAAAACTGGTCTACTCCGACGGCAGGCCCCAGTGGCTGATGCCCGACGGATCCATGATTCCCGCGAAATGCGGCAACGATGGTTCCGTGATGGCGACAAACCTGTACCTGAAAGACAGATATTCCGATGCGACCCGCCTGATCATGGGCTGAAGCGAAGGACAGGTCGGCCACAAAATGGAGTGAGACCTCAAAAGTCCGCGGCGACAGAAGGCCGCGTACATTTTTTCAAGGGTGATTCAGGGCAGAGAGGCTCTGTTCTTCTTCCGGGCAGTTACCGAGATAGAGGCAGTTGTAATGGTCAAGCGAGGCAAATTCCAAAAGGAAAAGGTTTTTGTTTTTACAGGCGCTGATTCTCCTTATCTGAAAAAGTGTGATGGAAATCCCCGGCACGCGAAACCGTCGTCTGCCGGGGATTGTCGTATGCAACCAGACCCTTTGAAACGGAAGGTCTTTGAAACGAAAGGATGAAGAACTTTACAAATTGGTGCCGATGTCCTTGATTCCGGGGCCGCCGGCCGCCGCATCCAGACCCGCCTTTTTCGCTTCCCGCCTCGACAGGTAGTCCACCAGCAGGGGGCAGAGAATGGCCGTGATGACGATGGAAGCTCCCACCTGAGCCGTAGCGATGGGCGCGTAGGAGGCGAAGGACGGATCCACCGCCGCAAAAGCCGCCGGCGTGGCGGCCGCGTTGCCCGCGCTCGTCCCTACACCCGCGCCAACCGCGGCGCTTTTGCGCATGGATTTGGGGACGAAGATCTTATAGACGAAATAACTGCCGACCCCCGTGACCACCAGCGTCAAAAGCCCCAGCAGAATCCCGGGCAGCCCCGCCTCCACAAGCTGCTTCAGGCTGAGCCCCGCCCCCAGCGGGAAGGCGAAGAAGGGGATGGAAAGCATGACGCCCGGTTTGAGGAAGTCGCGAATATCGTCGTCCAGGTTGCCCAGGAGCATTCCGATAAGAATGGGAACGACCACCGCCCACAGGGTGATCCAGGGGATGTTGGCCAGCCCCGTCCCCGCCATGAAGGCCATCTCGAAGAAGGGACCGTCGTTGCTGGAGAGCACCGCCACCGCTCCCACGTCCGAGTCGTCGCCATAACGGGAAGCCAGGGCCGCGAACAGCCCGCCGTTGGAGTTGGACATGGCGGAGATCATCGCCAGAGGCGTAAGCCCCAGCCAGGTCGAGTGCTGCCCCACGAACTTTCCCACGATGAGGGCCGGAATGACCCCCAGCAGAACCTTGCTGGTGTTGAGAACGATTCCCTTCCACAGGGCGACTCCTGCCGTCCTGACGGTAATTTGAGCTCCGCTGCAGAAAAGCAGCACCGCGATCAGGGGCATGGCTCCCTGTTTGAAAAGAAATGTCGTGAAGCTTCCGATCATCAGAGACTGCGGCGCAAAGGTGTTGACCAGACACCCCAGCACCAGAAACACCACCATCAAACCGCCCGGAACCTTGTGAATCGTTTTGAGAATAGGAACCTTGCCCCACATAAGAACTCCTCCCTCTCTGAAAAAGCACATTCTCCGTCTCTGGAAAAACATACCGTCCGTTCACGCGGCGACGAGGGTTCCCTCCTTTCCTGACGGTCCACGACCGGTTTCGGCGCCGCGGCCAACGCTCGACACGATTCCGCTCATTTCCACGCTTTTCTTTTTCTATCCTGACTTTTCTGTCTAACCTGTTGTGTTGTCTCTGAATTTTTAAAAATAGTAACATTCGTTTTAAAACGCGTCAAGAAGGTCCGTCAGAACAAAAAACGACGGAGATGCTCGTCAGCAGCGGTTTGGAGCCGCGTTTTCCTCGAATTCCTTCCGGGCCTGAGCCCGCAGAGCCTCGTCCGTTGCCAGGTCCCAGCCGGTAAGGGCGAGGGCCTGAGCTGCCAGCAGGACGACTTTATCGGCCCGGGGCGATTTCGCGGCCTCCCGAAACTCGTCCGTGTGCCCCAGAACGGTTTCCGCCGCGATGGAGACGTAATCGTGGATCGTGGGGACCACCATCGAAACGTTCCCCACGTCGGAAGAGCCCACTCGCGCTTTCGGGTTCGGATACATCACGGACTCTCCCTGTTCCTCCAGGTGGACTTTAAACCGCTCCCCCATGGTCATATTTGGGTAGCGTTCGGCAAACAGAGGCGCTGTTTCGAAGGTCAGTTCCGCCCCCGTAAGGGCCGCTGCCGACTGGGCCGCCCGGCGAATGCCCTCCACCATGGCCGTCAGTTCCAGCTTCGTCCCGGCCCGAACCGTGAAGCGCCCTTCCGCCAGTTCGGGAACGATATTCGAGGCCGTTCCCCCCGAGGTGACGATGCCGTTGCAGCGTCCCGTGTCCGGCCAGACCTGACGCAGGGCATCGATGCCGTTGAAGAGCGCGATCAGAGAGGTCAGCGCGTTGATTCCCTTTTCCGGAGAGGCCGAGTGAACGGCCCGTCCCCGGTACCTCGCCGTCACTCCCTGAGCCGCCAGCGCGCCTCTTCCGATGACGTTCTGGGTTGAAGGGTGCATCATCAGCGCGAAGTCCACGTCGTCAAAAGCTCCCTTCTCCACGAGATGAACCTTGCCCCCCTGTCCCTCTTCGCCCGGCGTTCCGATCACCAGGACCTCCCCGTCCACCTTCGCTTCGGACAGGGCCTGAGCCAACGCGATCCCCGCGCCCAGGGCTGAAGAGGCGATGATATTGTGCCCGCAGGCGTGACCGGCCCCCGCCAGGGCGTCGTACTCCGCCATGAAGGCGATACGCGGTTTTCCGGAACCGAAACTCCGGGAGGCGCGGTAAGCCGTCGCCAGCCCGCAATACGGAATCTCCACGGTAAAGCCCCGTTCCTTTAAAAATTCCACCTGCCATTGGGCCGCTTTGTGTTCCTCAAAACCGAGTTCGGGGTTCGAGTGGATGTCGTGGCTAAGTTTCAGCAACGCCTCCCGGGCCACTTCGAGGGCGTCTTCGACGATGCGCTTTCCTTCCTGATTCATATCTGTTAAGCTCCTTTGCACGGCGCAGATTTATAGAGCGCGGAATGGATGTGTCACGGAATTCAATATAGCACATTTCGAGGTGCGATGACGCGACCCATGCGGCGGCGCGCCGATAAAGTTTTCGTTCCGTTTTTTTGCCGGAGGTTTCTTTTTATCTATTGTGCCTGGCCGGAGAATGTTATAAAATTAAAAATTAAGGCGAGGTGAATATACGATGAGTGATTGCATTTTCTGCAAAATAGCGAAGGGCGAAATTCCTGTGGATTTTATCTACAGGGATGATTCCGTCGTTGTGATTCGCGATGCTTCTCCACAGGCTCCTGTGCATTTGCTTGTCATTCCCGTGCAGCACATCGTATCCGCCGCCGAGGCAGACGACCCGAATATCTGGACCCTGGTCATGGGCAGGGCGGTGGAGACCGCCCGCAGTATGGGACTCGAAAAAGAGGGGTTCCGCATGGTCATCAATACGGGAGTGCAGGGCGGACAAACGGTGCCGCATCTTCATCTGCACCTTCTGTCGGGGCGTAATTTTGGCTGGCCGCCGGGTTAGGCCAGTCGAAAACCCGGAAGGGGGGGATGTTAGATGACGACGGTCATTCGTAAGGATGGAGAAAGCCTGGAGGATGCTCTGCGCAGATTCAAACGAGAGGTTTCGAAAGTAGGAACACTCCGTGAAGCGCGAAAAAGAGAGCATTACGAAAAGCCCAGCGACGCCAAAAAGCTGAAGCGGGCCGAAGCTGCCAGGAAGCGCAGGAGCAGCAGATCAAGAGGATAAAAATGGGACTTGTGACGAAAGTTGCCGCCGATCTGGTTCTTGCCATGAAGGCGCGGGAAGAATTGAAATTGTCCGTTTTGCGTATGCTGAAGGCCGAGTTCCAAAAAGCCCAGGCCGACAGGGGCAAGGCTGTGCCGCTGACGGAAGAAGACGCGCTGACGCTGGTGCGGCGCCTCATCAAACAGCGCAGAGAAGCCGCGGAACAATATGAGGCCGCGGGGGTTTCTGCGCGTGCACAGGAGGAGCTGAAAGAAGCCGCCGTTCTGGAGGAGTACCTTCCCGCCCAGCTTGGCGACGAGGAACTGGACGCTCTCATCCGGGCCGCGGGGGAAAAGGCGGGCGTCGCCTCCCCGAAGGATATGGGCAAACTGATGAAGGTTCTGATGCCTGAAGTGGCCGGCCGTGCCGACGGAAAACGCGTAAAGGAACGAGCGACGCAGTATTTGTCATCACTGGTGTGACACGGAAACAAAATTTTCCGGTACAGGTGAGTTGAAAAATCAGAACAACCCCGGATTTTCGCAGGTCCGGGGCTGTTTTTTTGCGGACTTCATCTCCACGAACAGGATCGGAAATCCTTCGAGATTTTTCAAGTATCCTGAAAATTATTTGACTATTTTTATAATGATCTCTTGCGGAATAGACAAAGTCTTTATACAATAATGTAAATGATATAAACGAACGTTTATTTGATCAGTCTCACGGAGGTTCAAATGAAAGGCGAATGCGTCGCAATGCTTCTTGCCGAAGGGCAGAAAAGAGGCTCGGGAGCACTGGCAGCCTTTTTACCGAAATCAATGATTTTCTACGGCGGCAGTCACAGGCTGATTGATTTTGCTCTGAGCGCCTGCAACCGCTCAGGACTGGACGTCGTTGGAGTCCTTTCTCAGGGGCCGAGTCCGGAGCTGCTGTGTCATATCGGCAACGGACGAGCCTGGGTTTCCTCCGGAGAGGGAGGCGTCTTTATGCTGCCCTCCGACGTTCAGGGCAGAGATTACACGGGGTCCGTCGATGCGGTACGCCGGAATTTCAGTTTTATCGAGCGTTTCACCCCGGAACATGTCTGCATTCTTCCCGGCGATCAGATCTTCACAACGGACTGCGCAAAAATGCTGACTGCCCACAAAAAAAGCGGAGCCGCCGTTACCCTGGCCGTGGCCGCGGCTCCCAAAAACACGACTCTGAGATTTTGCCCTGTCCGCCGGCATGAATCTCAGGAATACCTCGTTTCCACAGGAATCTACATCTTTCGGCGAGAGGCGCTGCAGCGGTATCTGATGGGCGATGAAGAGGAAAAAAGCGCCTGGCTCGATTTTGAGAGAGATGTGCTTCCGGCGATGTTCCGGGGAGGAGAAAAAATGCAACTCTGGCGCTTCGAGGGATACCGGAAAGAAGTGGATACGGCGGAAGATCTGTGGGAATCCGGCATGGATCTGCTGAACGACCCGCTTTTGTTCGCTCTGGCGGCAAAAACCGGAGGACTTCTCCGGTCCAACGGAGTCCCGGCTCCCGGCTACGTCAGGGAAACTCCCCACGTCAGCAGGAGCATTCTCTCCGGCCTGCAGGTCATTCAGGGAAGGGTGGAGCATTCCATTCTCTCCGACTCGGTCGTGGTGGAGCGGGGAGCGGAAGTGGTGGATTCAATTTTGATGCCCAACGTGTACGTCGGGAAGAACGCGAAAATTCACCGGGCTATTCTTGCCCCCAACGCGAGAGTGATGGAAAATGTGGAAATCGGAGCGGAAAAAGAAAGGAGAGATTTTTCTGATGAGTGTGCCCGCCCCCGGGGCATTTCGCTGATTGCCCCCTGGGTTTATATCCCCGCGGGGACGAAACTTCAAAAAGGTTCGTATATTGAGAGAGAGAGAATAGTCGGATAAATTTCGCCGCTTCATCTTCACCCCCCTCAGGCGGCGATTCGCGACAAGGAGGCTGCAAAGTGGCAAAAGATGATGTTACAATTTTTGAAGTTTTGGGCCGACAATATATTCTGCCGTACACTTCCATTGGCAATCAGACAAAAGAACACATCCTGATTGAAGCCACGATTCTTTTCGCCATGAACGGATACTCCGCGGTGAGCATGAGGGACATCGCCGTGAAGGTTGGCCTTACTCCCGGCGCGCTGTACAATCATTTCGCCGGCAAGGAGGAATTGTGGGACGCCGTTCTGGATCACGGGATAGAACTGTATTTTCTGTACCACAGGCACCTTGAAGAAGAACTGGAGAAAGCGAAAACCTTCGAGGAGATGCTGGATATTATGTTCTCGGAACCCAAGCAGATGAAAAACATGTTCACCTGTTACGCTTTTGGGCTCATCCAGACGGAACAGTTCCGTAACAAGCGGGCAGGGGAGCTTTTCAACGATGTTCTGTTAAAATTCGGACGGGACTTCACCCGACAATGGCTGGATCGATGCGTGGAACGGGGTATGGTGGAACCCTTCGACACGTTTACGGTGGCTTCGATGTTCGTTCACACCGTGATGATCGGAATCTCGCTCAGAGTGCAGGAAAGCCTGGACCGGACAATTCCCTGTAAAATTGATACGTTGTTCGAAAAGCTGAAACAATTTATTTTAAGCTCTGTGGGGAAAACGAAAACTTAGAAATTAGAGAGCTTAAAGGAAAGACCGTTCAAAAGGAGAGGGCATTTATGGGCAAACGGTATCATTCGGGAAGTGTCGTCGACGATTTCAGCTTCACCACGCCCTGGGGGGGAGAAAAGCAGTTCTCTTCCGCCGGCGCGGGGAAAAAGAAAGTGCTCTATTTTCTGCGTTACTATGGCTGCAATCTGACAAAACTCGCGTTTCGCGAGATCGCCGGGGATTTTGCCAGGTTCGCTGAAAAAGGAGTACAGGTCTGGGTGGCAATTCAGAGTTCGACGGAAACGGTCCGTTCCGAAATCAAAGAGGGGGAATTTCCCTTCGAAATCATTTGCGACCCCGAGGGAACGCTCTACCGTCTCTTCGATATCGGATACCTCCACATTGGATTTTTCATCAAGGGACTGGCCGGAACGCCTCCCCGGGACCCGACGCTCGAAAAACAGTTTCGGGACAAAATGGAGAAGGCCAACGCTCTGGGCATCACTCACGGCATATATGAAGGCTGTGAACAACAGCTCCCCGCCGTTTTTGTCATCGACGAAAACCGAACGATACTGCTCGCTCACTACGCGCGGGATCTTTCGGACCTGCCGGAGACTGAAGAACTGCTGAAAGCCCTCTGATTTCAATTCCCTGAATATCCCAAAATAAAAGCGGCGGACGGAAACGCTGCACCCGTAACCGTCCGCCGCTTTTATTTACCGGTCTTATTTCTGCTCGTACAGCTCCAGAATGGTGTTGTCCTTGATGACAAAGGCGATGCGAGTACCCGGCCCGATTTCCGTCAGAGGAAAAAGCACCTGATCCGCGTCCGCGATATAATGTTCCGCGTCGTCCACTTTGTAGGCGATGTGCGGGTTTTTGTGCATAATCTCCGGGAAAGGCGTTCCCTCTTCGAACTTCAGATACTCGATCTTATAATCGTAGTCCTCGGGGTTGCTCATCCAAAGCTTCATTCCCTCGTTGTAAACCATCCCGGGTTTTCTGTTGGTTATCGGTATCCCGATATGCATGTATTCCGCGCTCATCTTCGTCTCCTCCTTTTCGGATATTTTGCCGGTCTCTACTGCTTCTTCATGTAAGGCGTGTTGCAGGGGGCATTCCAGTAACGGAGCAGTTCGTCGTCCATTCGAGCGATAAACATCTGAAATCCCGCCTGCTCCTGGACGGTCAGGAGTTCTCCAACATAATTCGCCACAAGCTGGATATTCTTTTCCTTCAGAATTTGAACGCACCTGCGGTAAATGATGAACAGCTCCATCAGGGTCGTCGCTCCCGCCCCGTTCAGGATAAGCATCAGTTTTTCGCCGGACTGGATGGAAAGGTCCTTCAGGAGAGCGTTCAGCATGATGTCAGCGGTGGCATCGGCGGTTTTCATGGCAGAACGCCCACCGCCGCCCTCGCCGTGCTGCCCCATGCCGATTTCCATTTCGTCCTCCCCAAGGTCGGCCAGCATACTGCCCGTGGAAGGGTGAGTCGCGCCCCGCACGGCCACCGCCAGGGTCGCCATGTTGTCCGCGAACCGCTGAGCGACAGCAGCCACCTCTTCGAGACTTTTTCCTTCAGCCGCGGCCCCGCCCGCGATCTTGTACGTGGGGATGCAGCCCACAAGTCCCCGCCGATCGTCGCTGTTGGAACGAGGCGCGTTGGAAACGTCCTCCTGAGTCACCACTTTGATGACGTGAAGTCCTTCCTTCTCCACCTGTTTCATGGTCAGATTTCCGGTCAGCATGTCGCCCGCGTGGTTGAGCACCACGTACAGAACTCCCTTCCCCCGGTCCGCCATTTTGATGGCATCCACGCAGGCCTGGGGTCCCGGAGCGGCGAAGATGTCCCCTACGACGCTGATATCCACCATACCGTCGCCCACAAATCCGGAAATGGCCGGTTCGTGCCCGGACCCTCCCTGAGTCACAATGGTAACGCGATTAGCGGCTTCAAGTTTCCTGTTCACCACCATGTTGCCGGGTTTCAGCGTCACAAGGTCGGCGTGAGCGGCGGCAAAGCCTTCCAGCAGTTCTTTCGTGAGGTTCTCCTGCGCGTTGATAAATTTCTTCATCTTCATGTGCTGTCCCCTCCTGAATTTATGTGACTTCGGGCCTTTGGTTTTAAACCGGTATTCCTTTCAATTCAATTTCAAGTCAACCCCGCTTTTCTCAACCCTGCTTTTCGACGCCATATAAAAAGCCCTGGAACAGCAAAGCGGTACTTGCCGCTCCCACATCGGGAGTTCCAAGGGTTTTTTCTCCGTAACTGCGGGCGCGACCGAACTTCGCTACCATGTTCGCGGTATCCTTTGCCCCCTGAAGGGCCGCCCCTGACGCCGCCTGAAGAACCTTCACCACGTCGTTTTCCGCCTGACACGCGGCATCCACGGCCGGGATCAGGGCGTCCATCATGGTTTTATCTCCCACACGGGCTTTCGTGATCTCAAAAAGCGATTCCCGGCTGCCTGTCAGCATGGCCTTCAGCGTGGTCGCGTCTATTGCCGTTTCATCAGTCAGAGGCTCCGCCAGCCCTTCGACCAACGTCCCGTACAAAGGCCCCGCGCTGCCGCCGCTGATGCCCATGAAGCCCGTGCTCAGGTCCTCGATGAAATCCTTGATGCTTTCCTCTTTCCAGCTGTCGAGGCGCTCCAAAGTCAGGGCCGCCATTTTTCCGATTGTAACGCCATGGTCCCCATCACCGAAACGAGAGTCGATGTCGCTGAGAGAATCGGCATTTTGCTGCCAGATGAGGGCCACGGAACGAAACATGGAAACCACAGATTCTTTCGAGAGTAACACTCTTCACCTCCTCGCCTGTCTTACGACAACTCCCCTGCCCTTCTCCTGCCGAAGGTAATCGAGAAATACCGCTGAAGCCTGACTGCGAGTAACTCTTATGAGTAAAATCTGTACTGAATTGAAAGGTATTATGTTTTTATTATGCGTGATGCCGCCGTCGATGTCAAGAGAACGGGTCCAACTCTCAAAGGCCCTTCATTGGCGCGACTGTTCTCCCATACCAGACGTTATCACCGGCCGGCGACAATCCGACGAAGTTGACCTTGTCAAACGTAATGCAACCTGATAGAATGTTCCTTCGTGATGTGGAAGAGGCGAAGATACTGTATATTTGGCAGAGTCTCGTTTCTTTAGAGAAAGCGCCGGTGTGGCTCAGGGGTAGAGCAGCGCACTCGTAATGCGCAGGTCAACAGTTCGAATCTGTTCACCGGCTCCAGTAAAATCAAGGGTTCAGGGGATTTCTCCTGAGCCCTATTTATTTTCTTTGCCGTCTCCTTGCCGTTTTCATAAGGAAGTCTTTTCTTTCTGCATATTCCAAGTTGATTTTTTTGTTTGGCTTCTTTTTTCCTCCTTGTTCTATTTTGTTCCACAACGTTCTATAGTTTTCGTTTAAGTTATTATGTTATCTAATTTTACAGACTTGACTTCATCATAAAATAGGTTATTATCAACATTAACGAAATGAGATGAACATCAGGTTTCTCGATGCCTTGCACCGGAAGCGAAAACACAAATAAAGGCTTATGATGTCAAAAGAAGAACGAACTTATGGTATAAACATGGCGTAGAGGAAAGAGTTGGAGATTCGTATGAGAACGGAAGGAGTTGAATTTTTGGAACAAGGACGGAACAAGGCATCAAAAGAGCATGAAATTGGCGTTATGATGAAACAAAGTTTGAAAGTCCCGGAATGGGAAGGAGTTGAGAAGTTTTGACATTTGACCGGTTGATAAAACGTGTGTTCAACAAATCAAGCAGGCTGTCCAACATCGCGCTCACCTGTAGTTTCGCGTCATTCTTATTCATGATCGCGCTGCTTGCCGTTTTTCAGAGAACAGGCGCGAAGTGGGCAAGCTATACGGGTGTCGCCAGTTTCTTTTCGGCGATTGTTTTCTGCGCGGTCGCGCTCGGAGCGCAAAACGTGTCCCAGGCGATCCGTGTCGTCTCGCAGGTAAGGATGAAGATCAGGGAAAATCAGGGCAACCCCGAAGATCCGCCTTCGTTCAAAGAGGACGATCCTCTTTATGCGAAGCTCATCAAAAAAGCGTTCAGGGTCACAGCAGCGAAGGGAGCGGATTTCCTCAAACCTTTGAAAATGGTTTTATTGACGCCCTCCAGAAGTTTGCGCGTCACTGTTCACGCCCGCAACAATGCCCGTTCGTACCGCAGAGCTTTACGTCCGGCCTTCGCTCATGCGTCCAGCGACGGCGGCGGAGGTAACGGCGACAGTTCAGGAGAATCAGACTCAGGAGACCCGCCCGGGCCTTCACATCACACACCACTACAACTATCCCAAACTTTTTACCGCAAACTGAATAGTTTCTCGCTTCGTCCGCGGCGTTTTTCACGTCGCCCCGGCTGTTGGCGCATGTTCCGCTGTAAATGCGCTGTAAGGAGGTGGGCGGCATGAGAGTCAGTTCCCGCGTCAAAGAAGCGCTTCCCCTGGTGGACTGGGACAGACTGCCGCTCATGCTCAATGAGACGGAGGCGGCGGCTGTTCTCGGCGTCTCCATCTCTTTCCTGCGCAAAGGCCGCTGTGA
>JAISUO010000067.1 GCA_031272035.1 Synergistaceae bacterium | reverse complement strand
ACCCCAACGACAATACGGCCACAGTCTGGCTGTCCTGGGAGGACCTGCAAAAAATCGTCGCCGCCAACGGGAACGTCACGCACCTTATCGACATCTAAGCATTTTTCACGGAAGAGGGCAATGACTGTCAAATTCAGCCGACGGGCGTTTCAAATCTGAGCGTCGCAAGTGTCCAACCTCAGCGACCCGAGGTGTCTAATGTGAGCGCTGTATGCAGTAGTATTGGCGGTTATTGCGACAGTATTGGGAACCTTTTTTCTGTTGCAGACAGCCCATGTCCGGCAGACGTCTCTCATAGATATGGCCCCACAGCGCTTTTTGGAAATGAATTTTCTTCAACGGCAGACGTCTCCGCTTTACCCGAACGGTTGAAGAAAAAGCTGCTCCAGTGTGTGTAATTTCTGCTCTTTCAAAGCGGGATCCCGCGTGGCGAAGAGACCGCGCTCACGATCAGATTTTTTGTCGCACATTACTTGTTACTTAACTTCCAGTACAGTTATATCCAGGTGCTTTCTGCCAAAATCATGTTTCCGTTCCGAACCGCTTTTCCATGCTGAAATCGGGAGCCCTCCGAACTCAGGGATGTCGGAGAAATCTATATCCTCATCCCATACAGAGGCGGCCAGTTGAGCTGCTTCTTCAATATTTTCAGGTATTGGAGCATATTCTTTTTTCATAATTCTGTCGCTCCTTTCTCGTCGCTTTTCTAGCGGTAATAATTCTAAAAACATCTTCTCCATCAATTGTTATACGTTCTACGAACACAACAAACAACAAAAGCACGGGAGAAGAAAAGGCTTTTGCGGCGTAAATTCTCATTGCCCATTGGGACAGGATTCCTCAGGAAATCGCTGATGACTGCCTTAAAATTCTGAAGGAAAATTCAGGGGCCGGCGAGTTGTGTGAGTCGCCTGCCCCCTGAGCATTATAACCCGGTTTTCTCTTGCTTTGCCTGCTTTCTACTTTGTCGCGTTCAGAGCCTGCTCCAGGTCCGCGATGATGTCGTCCGCGTCTTCGACGCCGACGGAAAGGCGCACCTGACTGGGCGTGATGTCCGCGGCCTTCAGCTCTTCCGGCGAAAGGTGAGAATGGGTCATGGAAGCCGGATGCTCCAGCAGCGTTTCCACCCCTCCCAGGCTCACGGCGAGCTTGATGAGTTTCAGATTGTTCACGAAGACCTTTGTCTGTTCGAAAGTGAGCGCAAGCTCAACCGAGACCATTCCGCCGAAGTCCTTCATCTGCTTTTTCGCTGTTTCGTGCCCCGGATGGCTTGGCAGCCCCGGATAATGAACTACCGACACGAAAGGCGAATGGGCCAGGTATTCGGCGACCCGGCGGGCGTTCTCACAGTGAATTTTCATCCGAAGCGGAAGCGTGGCGACCCCGCGAATGGCCAGATACGCGTTGTCCGGCGCCAGTACCGCGCCCGTTGCCCGCTGGATGCCGAAGAAACGGACCTTCAAAATATCTTCCAGGGAACCGCACACGCAGCCGCCCAGGATGTCGCTGTGCCCGCCGATGTACTTCGTCATGGAGTGAAGAACGATGTCCGCGCCCAAAGAGAGGGGGTTCTGGAGACAGGGCGACGCGAAGGTGTTGTCGATGATGACCTTCGTCTCGGCGTTGTGCTCGTGGGCGATTTTGGAAATCGCAGCGATGTCGTTGATCTTCAGAGTGGGATTGCAGGGGCTCTCGAAATAGACGACTTTCGTGTTTTTCTTCAAAGATTTTTTCACGTTTGCCGGATTGCTGAAGTCCACGAAGTTCGATTCCACGCCGAATTTGCCGAGGACCTGAGCGATGCAGATGTGCGTGTCGCCGTAAAGCGCCGTGTCCGCAAGGACATGATCTCCGGCTTTCAGAAACGTCCAGAGCGTCGTTGAAATCGCGCCGATGCCGCTGGCCGTGGAAGTGCAGGCCTCAGCGCCTTCCAGAGCGGCTATTCTGTGCTCCAGAGCGGCGTTGGTGGGGTTGCCGACCCTTGAGTAAATGAACGAGTCTTTCCCCGCCGCGAGGTCTTTCGACCGCTTCGTTCCAACATCAATGTTGGGAAATCCAAATGTACTGGAGCGATAAATCGGCTCGGTGACGGAATGGAACTGGTCTTCGCCTGCACCCGCGTGTATCGCCTTCGTCTGAATGCCCTCGTGTTTCTTCTTACTCATGTCACTGATCCCCGCTTTCATTTGTAAAATATTTTTCGAGAAAGTCCACAGCTCTGACCATGACGCTTTCATCCGGGTTGAAGCGGTCCGAGTGGAGCGGCTCGGTTCCGCCCACGCCAAGCCAGAACATCATGCCTGGAATATTGTGAATGAGATAGCCAAAATCCTCGGCGGTCATCGTGATCGGCGCGTCTCTGAAGGTCAGGCCGGAATAACTCCGCGCGAAACGGATGAAACGCGCTGTGATTTCCGGATTGTTCTCCACAGGGAGATACGCGCCGGTCTGAATGGAAATCTTCGCTTCGGCGCCGAAGGTCGCCGCCGTGTTGTTTGCGATTTTTTCGACCTTTTCGTGGCCCAGGTCCATGAGTTCTTTGGTGAGCACTCTCATCGTTCCCCGCAAAGTACAGGATTTCGCCACGGCGTTGCCCGCCTCGCCTCCCTCGATCATGCCGAAGGTCAGGACTCTCGCCGCCAGTGGGTCGAGATTTCGGCTCACCACGGTTTGGACAGCCATAATGAAAGACGCCGCCGTGACGATGGGGTCGATGGAAAGGTGCGGCATGGCGGCGTGAGCCGGTTTTCCGATAAATTCGATTCTGATGAGGCTGGCGCTGGCGAACAGCGTGCCGGGTTTCGTGGCGATCTCCCCCGGTTTCCATTCCGGTGAGACATGAAGCCCGTACAGTTCGTCTATGCGGAACGGGTTCAGAATGCCCGAATCGTAAAGCTCCTTGCCCCCGCCTCCGCCTTCTTCCGCCGGCTGAAAGAGGAAAAGAAAATTATTTTTTCGCGGTGCGGACAAAATGCGCTCCAGCAGCCCCAGTCCCACCGTCATGTGCATATCGTGCCCACAGGCGTGCATCTTGCCCGGATGCCGCGAGGCGAAGGGCAAATCCGTTTTTTCCGAGATCGGCAGTCCGTCCATGTCCGCGCGCCAGCCAATGGTCTTCACGGGCGCTTTCCCCGGAATGTAAAGAATGATTCCCGTTTTGTAACGACTCACCTGAACGTCCGGGCGGTCCTTTATCAATTCCGTAATGTGTGACAGCAGCAACGCTGCCGTTTCGTTCTCCGTGAAGCATGTTTCCGGAATTTGGTGCAGAGCCCTTCGAATCGCAATCAAATCGAGAGCCAAGTCAACCCCTCCTCTTCCCCCCAGTTTCAGAAATTGCCGACCAAAACCCAAAAGAACGGAACCCGCCGCTGACGCAGGAATCGTTTCCGCAGCCTGCCGCAGGTCACGGGACAAATCAATCGGCTCTTTTCTGTTTGCCACGCTAAAATACAACAATTCTCATTGTATTTGCAAGGGGAAAAACACATGAATAATTGAATTTTTAAATAATATTTCAAAAAAATTGTTTATTAGGATATTTTTATGACAAATGATAAGTCTTTATATTTTATATTAATGCTACAATTTATCTGACATAAGATTTATACCAGGAGGAGTTGAGGCTCGTGGAAATATTGAAGTTTTTTGGAGTGAGCGCCGATAACAACGTCGCGACGGGATGGCTGGTGGTGGTGGCAATTGTCTACGCCATTGGAGATTATGCTTCGGCCAAAACGAAAGCGATTTTTTCCATGATTTTCGTGTCGGGCATCATTTTCCTCGTGGCTTTTTGGTTTGGCCTGCCGCAGGACATTTTTCAGAGGACCTCGCTGATCCAGTTCACGGTTGTGGTCGCGCCAATTCTGCTGGTCCATATGGGCACCCTGATGAAAGTCAAAACCCTGATTCATGAGTGGAAGACCGTCACCATAGCGTTTTTGGGGCTGGTGGGGCTGTCCATCGGACTTTACTACGTCGCCAGTCCGGTGATTGGGAACGTCCAGGCCCTGACGGCGGCTGGACCCATTTCCGGAGGCATCGTCGCCACCATGATCATCCAGCAGGTGCTGGAAGCCGAAAATCTCCCTCACCTGGTGGTTTTCGCCTCCGTGCTCCTGGTCATCCAGAACTTTGTGGGGCTTCCCGTGGCCTCCTTCTGCCTGAAGCATGAAGGGCGGAGGCTCGTGAAAAACTACAGGGAGGGAAAAGTTTCGTCCGCGGATTCGGCCGGCGAGGCGGATCCTGATGTTCCCGCGTATCGCCTTTTCCCGGCGACCCCCAAACTCCTGCAGACGAATTTCATTCTGCTGGCGAAGAACTGCGTCGTGGGGTACCTGGCGGTGTGGCTTTCCGAGCGCTTCGCCCTGATGGCGGGCATTCACATCGACAGACTGATCCTGTCTCTGATTTTGGGAATCGCCTTTTACGAGTTGGGTTTCCTGGAGCACGACATCCTCACAAAAGCCAATTCGGCGGGGCTCGGCATGTTTTTCTGCCTGGTGCCCATATGGACGGGGCTGTCGAGGGCCACGCCGGCGATGGTCAGGGAACTGATCTTCCCCACGGTTCTCTGCTTCGGCATCGCCATCGTTTGTCTGGCCATCACGTCTCTGATCCTGGGGCTGATACTGCGCTACTCCTGGTTCATTTCAATGGCCATAAGCGTCACGTGTCTTTTTGGCTTTCCCGCCACCTTTTTCATCGCTCAGGAAGTCAGCTCCGCTCTTTCCGAAACCGACGAGGAGCAAAAATACATGATGAGTCAGCTTTTGCCCAAGATGATGATCGGCGGGTTCACCACGGTGACGATCGGGTCCACCGTCCTGGCCGGCTATCTGGCGGAGGTTATCAAGACCCTTCATTAGCGAAAAAGTGAATCCGGGAGACCTGCAGCGCGCGACGTCAGGTTTCCCGTTTCGTATTTTCGAAAAAATGAAACCGGAGAACAATCCTGTTCTCCGGTCAATGGTGTCTCTCCGCTACATGATTCCGAACTTCGCGAAGGCGTCCACCGTGCTCATGCCGGCTCGTATCGCCCGGGCCACCTCGTTTTCTCCCCGAACCTTTTCCAGCGCCTTTTCGATAATTTCCTTTTCGTGTTTCGCGGGGACGGCCACCACGCCGTCAATGTCCCCGAAGATAAGATCTCCCGGCTCCACGCGAACGTGGTTGGGGAACTCCAGCGGGCAGCGATAGTCGATGACCCGGCCTCGCGCCCCCTGGTCCTGAGCGTAGGGACCCCAGGAGAACGCGGGAAACCCCAGCTTCAGGATTCCCTTCGTGTCCCTCAGATAGCCGTCGACCACGGCTCCGGCCGCCTTCAGGTGGATGGCGCGGGTGGACATCAGTTCGCCCCAGTGGGCATAGGTGGGGCTGCCGCCGGTGCAGATGTAAATCTCTCCTTCTTTGAGGTCGTCCAGGGCCTCGAACATCAGCCCGAAGGGCTCCTTTTTCCCGCCGCGGGAGACGGTGACGCTGGCGCAGTCGGCCTCCAGCACGGTCATGGCGCGCCCTGTCAGCACGATGTCGTCTTTAACGGGACGAATCTGGGCCGGCAGAAACTGATGAATCAGCCCCATTGTGTCCATGATATCCCCGACCACCGCCGTAAACAGCTCTTTTTTCATCAGAGCGAACAATTCCGCATCATTTTTGAAACTCGTCATATTTTTCTCTTTCCCCCTGCTTTATTGAATCTTCATCAGATCAGGACTTCAGATCAGGACAGAAGGGGCTTGCCCCGCGAGATAATCTGCAGTCGGTGCCCCTCCGGATCCTGCGTAAAGCGCATTCGCGTTCCCCCGAAAAAGGCGTTGTTCGTCTCCGGATCAAAAACGATTCCCTTTTTCTGCAAATCTTCAATCGTCCGGTCAAACGCCTCAGGCGCCACGACAATCGCGAAGTGCGTGGCAAAAGCGTTATGAACGGTATCGTCCTTTCCCGGGGGAACGATTTCGATGCTCATCTCTCCCAGGTTGATAAAATAAATGGGAGGAGTGCCCTCGCTTTTGTAAAGAATGTTGAAGCCCAGGTTATCCCGGTACCACTCGGCGAGTTTTTTTGCGTCTTTTGCGGGAAGCGCGAAGTGTTCAATTTTCATATTCATTTTTCTCCAGCCTCTTTTTTCTTTATTTTACGTAGGAGTTTACCATTTCGATGAATTTTGTTCCGTGTTTCTTTTTGTAACTTTCCTTGACGGGTTCGACGGCTTTGATGAAGTTATCGATGTCTTTCACGTCGGTGAACGTACAGCCGACCTTTTTGAGCTCGTCAACCACGGTATTCATGTAGGCGGCCCAGTCCGTATGCTGTTTTTCGCTGGCCTCCCGGGCGGCGTCCAGGACGATTTTTTTGTGCTCTGCCGACAGCTTGTCGAAGGCGATTTTGCTGATCAGAAGGGCGTCGGGCGTCATAAAATGACGCGTCCAGGCGTAATAAGGGGAGACCTCGTAAATTTTTTGCGACAGAAGGGTGGGGGGATTGTTTTCCCAGCCGTCGATAACGGACTGCTGAAGCGCGCTGTAGACTTCTCCCTGTCCCATGGGCGTCGCAATTGCCCCCAGGGCGTTGATGGAGTCCACCATAACCTTGCTTTCCATGACGCGAATTTTCAGCCCTTTCAGGTCCGCGAAGCTGGCGACGGGTTTTTTGGCCGTTATGATATTACGGTCGCCCGAGTCGTACCAGCCGAGGAAAACCACGCCCTGCTTGTTGACGTCCTCTTCCATTGCCCTGCCGAAGTCTCCGTTGAGGGCGGCGAACATGTGTTCTCTGTTGCGAAAGACGTAGGGCAGGCTGAAAATTTCCCACTCCGGAGCGAACTGGCTGGCGGGGCCGGCGCTGATAAACACCATTTCCAGAGTCCCCAGCTGCAGCATTTCAAAGTTTTCGACCGCGGTTCCCAGGGTGCTGTTGTCGAAAACCTCCGGCGCGACCTCGCCGTTGGAACGCTGTTTGACGAGCTCCGCAAAATACATCAGCGCCTGCGTGGAGGGGTTATCGCGGGGAAGCGGATTCGCAATTTTCAGCACAATTGCCGCGTCTGACGCGCCTGAAACGACAAACAGACTCACCATCACCAACAATAAAATCCTTGTCGCCCACCGCAACTGCTTCATTTTCTGGAACCTCCTCATCAAATTGAACAGATTTGTTTATATTCCCAGTACGTATCCGGGCAACCCTGTAATTAAAATGGGGAACGCCGTAATGAGGACCAGCACGAGAATCATGGCGCCGATGAAAAGCAGATAGGTTCGCAGCATGTCGCCCAGGCGTATCTTCGAAATGCCCATGGCGACAAAAAACGTCACGCCCACCGGCGGCGTGCACTGACCTATGGCCATGTTCACGATCGTCATCACTCCGAAATGGATGGGGGAAACGCCAAGCTGCTGCGCGATGGGCCAAATCACCGGTATGACGATGATCAGAATCGGGGCGACGTCGAGGAACGTGCCCAGGAAAAGCAGCAGCGCGTTCATCAGCATCAGAATCCAGAAACGGTCCTGCGTAATGGAAAACAGAAACGCGGCCATTTTATCCGGGACGTGCTCCGCCGCCAGTATCCATCCAAAAGAGGAGGCGGCCGCGATGCAAAAAACCACCACGCTGGTCGTCACGATTGCCCGCACCATAATTCCCGGCAGGTCCTTCCATCTGAGCTCCTTATACACGAACATGCCCACAAAAAAAGCGTAAATGGCTGCTATGACCGATGCCTCCGTGGGAGTGAAAATTCCGCCCAGGATGCCTCCCATAATGATCACCATCGTCATCAGAGCGAGAATCGATTCTTTGAAGCAGGCCCACCGCTCGCTCCAGGTGGCGCGCTTCTCGGAGGGCAGTTTACGGGCGCTGGCAAATAACCAGCTCGTCGTCATCAGCGCGAGACCCACGAGGATTCCCGGAATAACGCCGCCCAAAAAGAGCCCGCCGATGGAAATTCCCGCCGTGACGCCCAAAACCACCATGGGAATGGACGGGGGAATGATGATCCCTATCGAGCCGGCGGTGGCCATGACGCTTGTCGCAAAGTCCTTGCCATAACCCTTGCTTTCCATTGCGGGAATGAGGATGGATCCGATAGCCGCGGTATCCGCCGCCCCCGACCCGGAAATTCCCGCGAAAAACATCGCCGCGAGAATGCTGATCATCGCGAGCCCGCCCTTGATATGCCCCACCAGCGAGGAGGCGAAGTTTACGAGCCGTTTCGATATGCCTCCCGAATCCATGAATCCGCCTGAAAGCACAAAAAAAGGTATGGCTATAAGGCTGAAACTTTCTACGGAACGGCACAGGCGCTGTACGACGATCAACGGGTCGGTGGTTCCCACCAGGACGAGAGCCATAACGCTGCTGATGGCGAGACAGAAGGAAACGGGAATTTTGATCACGAGCAATAACAGGAAGATGGAAAAAATCGTGACAGCCATAGACCTCTCACCTCGTTCGCTGTTCCATTCAAAAATTTAGATTCCGTCAGAAATTTGAAACCAACAGAAATTTAAAACCAAAAATTTAAAACGCAAAAACTCAAAAGTTATCCAGATTTTTATCCCCACAGACGGAAACAATATGATTTAAAACGTGAATACTCATGCCCGCGGCTGTCACCGGAATGCAGAGGTAAAGCCAGCGAATGCTGATCGATAACATCGCCATACTTTGATTGGCTGTGCGCATAAACAAAAAACACCCCTTATAAGCCATGAACAGACAAAACAAAAGAATGAAAAAATCTCCCAGAAGGGTCAATATTTTCCGCATTGCCGGTTTAAAAAAATGCATGAACAGGTCGACTTCGAAGTGATTGTGCCCCTCCACAGCCAGAGAAGCGCCCAGATAACTCGTCCAGATAAAGAGGAACGTCAGCAGCTGCTCGGACCAGGCGATCGGTGCGTGAATAATAAAACGGCTGACGATCTGCAGTACGCCCATGACAAGCATAACGGGAACGGCACAGCAGATCATGATTTGTTCCAGCTTTGTCACGAAACGGTTGACCCCATTCAAATCGGACATCTCCTTTGCTCAAATTATATGCGCCGCAAGAGTCGCCCTGCCGGGCGTGCCGAATGTTTCGCAGACTGATGGAATTTTAAAATCAGAATAAAAGTATAATATTATAATAACAGGGCTTCGGGTTCAGGTATCATGAAGAATTGACATCCTTTATTCAAAAATTGCTCATCGGGGGCTGGTGGGATGGAAACGCGCCGCAGGGAACTGCCCATAGTCATAAACGATATTTCTGACGATTCCATTTATCTGATCTACACGCCCGCTTACCGGGAACTTCCCTTTTTGCCCACCGGAGTCGGACATTTCAGGGCGAATCCCGGATATTACATCGAACGAAGCGAAGGCATCCTGAACATGTGCCTGATTATGTTTTGCAAAAAAGGGACGGGAAGTCTTTCCTACCGGGGGAGAAATTTTTACCTGAACCCGGGGCAGGCGGTTCTGATCAACGGCATGGAGTATCACAAATACAGCACGGCGCCTGGCTGCATGTGCTGGGATTTCAAGTGGATTCGCTTTTCCAGCCCGCACTTTCCGCTGTATGACGCGCTGATCCATCAGGGGGATCTGAGCGTTCCCGACATTTCCCGAACCTCGCTGGAGGAGCAGCACACCGCTTTTCTGTCCTGTCTGAGGAGCGATAACAAGCTTAAGGACGTCCTGCTGAGCGATCTCATTCAAAATATGCTGACGACGCTTTGTGTCGTGGCCGCAAACCGGTCCCGGGAGGTTCACCTCGAACGTGAAAAGTCGATGGAGGTCTGTCGAAAATATATTCTCGAAAACTACGCGTTCCCCGTCACTTTGGATGAACTTGCCCGGCTGAGCTGCCTCACGAAATATTCTTTCATTCGCAAGTTTCGGCAGTTTATGGGCATTTCCCCCTGCGCCTACCTTCGGAAGATTCGTATCAATAACGCTCTTGCGCTCCTGGAGGTTTCCGATAAGTCCATATGCGAAATTTCAGGGGAGGTCGGTTTTGGGGATCAGAACAATTTTGCGAAACAATTCAGGCTGAACACCGGCATGACGCCCACCCAGTATCGAAATCAATTTCGGTCCCGGAGAGGCGTTTCCCCCGAGACCGACAATATTTCTGCTCCAAACTCAAATTCATTCTAATCCAAACTCGAACTCAGCGGACCATGCCGCGTCATTTTGACATTATTCCTCGCAGACGAGGCCCTGCTCGCTTTCGCCGTCCAGGTAGACGAAGAAGTCCCCTTTGTAGATGCGGACGGAGGGATGCTCTCCCACCTCGTATTCCCGATTGTCCAGCCAGTTCGAAGCGTAAACGTTGTTGCACTGCCCTGCGAACACCGGCAGATACAGGATATTGTCGGAGTCCATGTCCAGGAAAAAGTGAGACCCATAGGACAGTTCGGGGTTGAAGTTGAACTGAGGAGCGCTGAGTTCAACCAGGCAGCCGCAGTTGTAGATGTCCGCGTACTGGATGGGAACGCCGATTGCGGGATTTCTGCTGCCCCATCGTCCCGGACCGGCCAGGATGTAGCGCGTTCCCTTCAGTTTTTCGTTCAGGACGCCCACGGCCCGGGCGGCTCCGGAGGGATCCCATTCGTTCAGGTAGGTGAGGGGCTCCACGTAGACCAGATAGGGAACGTGACGCAGCCTTCCGTTGCTGACCATGCGGTCGCCCCGGAAAATGACGTTGTCAGACGAGACTTCGGGAAGGTCCACCCGGGACATTTCCTGAAAATGGGTGAGGGGTCGGAGCTGCACCAGGCGGAAGTCCTTTGTGGTCGTGTCATAGGTGAACTCCATATCGACGGGGAGGCCCAGCCGCCCTTCCATGAGTTTGATCAGGTCCCGAACCAGGTCGAAAAGAGGAGCCTGTCTTTTGTGGAAGTTGGGGAAAGTGACCAGCGGGCGCATACCGGTCCGTGAGGAGTAGATGCTGTAGGGGAGCAGCATGTCGCTTTCCTCGTCGTAAAATTCGATATACTGTTCGAGGTCCTTGTGACTGTTGGCGAAAGTAGACAGCCAGTCCCGTATAAAACCGGTTTTGATCTCCCCCGTGTTGCGGTCGATGTAGTCAAAAAATTCCTGACTGGATCCGGCGATGCGCTCGGGCGAGTTCCCCGACGGGCGCAGAGAGGGGTTGGTCAGGTAAAAACTTCGGGCCGCGCCTCTGTCCACCGCTCGGGTGCCGATGCCGAAGCATATGCACATCATTCCGTCTTCCTTTTGGATACGGGGCGAAGGACGGCGGAAAATACGGGAAAAAATGGTTCCCGCCAGCTTGGGGTAGTAGATGTGATTGCGGTCTTTGCCGATCATGGACTGGACAATGACAGCCATGGATTCGTCCCGATGCTTCTTGCCGTGCTTGCTGCGATACTTGCGGGCGGAGGGGTTGAAGGTCGATACCCACACCGCGCGGATGCACTCTTCGAGCTTTGCCATACGCCACTCCATGTCCCGGATATTGGCGGAAAAGAAGGAGTCGTACTTTCCGGCGAAGGCCAAATCCACGGAATCTTCCATCAGGGAACTGGAACGGATGACCAGAGGCGGATTGCCCAGGGGGTCGAATTCCTGCAGGATGCGTTCAAGGTCGGCCTTCAGGCCCTCGGAAAAAGGCGCATTTTTAAGGCGCGTCTGGACGCTTTCCCAGTTTTCCTCTTCGTAGAGGTCGTCCAGTCCGTTGGAGTGCAGAAAATCTTCGAAGATCTCCGTTGACACCACATGGGAGAGGGCGGGCAAAACCACCTTTTCCGCCAGATTGGATTCGCTGAGAACCGAATGGGCGTAAGCCAGCCCTTTCGCCTTCCCGCCGCACTTTCCTTCCCCCAGGAGCCAGCCTCGCTTTTTATAAAAATCCTCAGCTTCGTAACTCAGAAATTTTTCTACAGACACCCTGATCAGCCCTCCAAACGCGCACTCCGCCGATGGTCGGTGAAACCGTCAGCGGGTCGAGAGCGCGCCCTCGAAATCCGATGTTACGTAACGACAGCGTTCGGTTACAGCCTGAATCATATCCCGATAACCCCAGGCCGAAATGACGAGGTCGCGGATGGAGAGTTTTCGCCGTTCCCTCAGTTCGTTCCACAGGGGCGCGGGAAGGAAAACCCACACGCGAAACGTTGCCGTGCCCGATCCTCCAAAATCCGAAAGAACCAGATACCCCGCCTTGCTGAAGAGAACCACCGGCATGGCGCTCTGTGAAACCATGCGCTGCAGGTCGTCCACGGAGAAGGAAAGGGCCTCCAGCTCGGCCAGTTCTTTTGCGCCGGGCAGAGACGTAAGGGAAAACCAGACCCTTGGAGCGTGCCCGTTGGCGTCGAAAAGCTCCGCTGCCGTCCTCAGCCACGTTTTTATGCGGGCGATGGCCTCGAACTCTCCGCGGAAAAGGGCGAAGCGCACGGCCCAGTAGGTCATGTAGGGAATGCCCTCTCTGTCCAGGGAGGCGAGGAAGGCCGGTTCGTTCTGGACCAGAGTTTCGTCTCTGAAGATGGGATGATCTTTCAGGATTCCCCGAAGGATCAGAACCGTGGGCAAATGCTCGCCCGGCGGAGGCATTTGAGCGAGCAGGGCCCTGCGAATCTGCCCCACGGCCGCCGTCGTCAGTGTGACGTGAATGGAGTCGTCCAGAGCCATTGAACAGGGTCCGTCCTCGTACAGAAAAATTTCCCTGGGCTCGGAGTTCGGTTTTCCCCATATCCACCGCTCATAATTTCGCATAAAGCTGTGTCCCAGGAGATAACGGTTGTAGGGCAGCAGAAGAACCACCCGGGGACCGGCTATGTCGGGAATTCCCTCGGGAAGGGACGCCTGTGGCAGACCCGCCAGAGATCCGTTGGACATCAATTCGTATAGCAAACCGTTCCCCCCCTCGCTTATTTATTTCGTTTGCGTTTCAAATTTCGGTAAGCTTACCACAAGTTCACAATAAACACACCGTTGTTTCACGTCGGCAATATTGCGAGCTGCGGTACAGCTTCTATTATATTCCAGAATTATATTCCAGAATATTCCAGATTGCAGAAAGCGCCAAAGGGATTTCTGAAGGGACAGAGGCGCTTTGGTTTACGCGATAACGGCCTCTGTCCCCTCTTTTTCTCACTCGGTCTTTTTCGAAGCCTGACTGTCGAAGACCAGCGCTCCGTCTTTCACGCTGACGACGACGTGGGCTCCGTCGCTGATGTTGCCGGCGATGAGACTGCGGGCGAGCCGGGTCTCCACGTCGTGCACGATGTAACGTTTAAGCGGGCGGGCGCCGTACACCGGGTCGTATCCCGCGTCCGCGATGAAGTCCGTCGCCTCGTCGGTGAAGGTGAGGGTGATCTGCCGGTCGCTCAGACGGGAGGACAGGCCCCCCAGCAGCAGGCGTACGATGTTGCGGATTTCCTCCCGGCGCAGAGGTCGGAAAAGAACCACGTCGTCCACCCGGTTGAGGAATTCGGGGCGGAAGGATCCGCGCAGTTCGTCCATAACGCTCTTTCGCGCTTCTTCCGTGATGTCTCCGTCCGGAGTGATCCCCTCCAGCAGCGTCGGAGCCCCGATGTTGCTGGTCATGATGACCACGGTATTTTTGAAGTCCACCAGGTGCCCATGGCTGTCCGTGATGCGGCCGTCGTCCAGAATCTGAAGCAGAATGTTGAACACGTCGGGATGGGCCTTTTCGATCTCGTCGAAAAGAATCACCGAGTAGGGACGCCGCCGCACCGCTTCGGTGAGCTGTCCTCCCTCGTCGTAACCGACGTAACCGGGAGGCGCGCCAACCAGACGGGATACCGCGTGTTTCTCCATATATTCCGACATGTCGATTCGCACCAGGTTCTCTTCGCTGTCGAAAAGGGCTTCGGCCAGTGTTTTGGCAAGTTCTGTCTTGCCGACTCCGGTGGGTCCCAGGAAGATGAAGGACCCGATGGGGCGTTTAGGGTCTCTGATGCCGCTGCGCGCCCGGAGAACGGCATCGGCCACCAGTTCCACCGCCTCGTCCTGCCCGACGACGCGCCGGTGCAGAATTTCATCGAGTTTCAGCAGTTTTTCCCGCTCTCCCTCCACCAGGCGCGACACGGGAATCCCCGTCCACCGGCTGACGATGTCCGCGATTTCGTTTTCCGTGACCTCCTCACGGAGCAGGTTGTTCTGCCCGTCGTCCTTCGCCAGGGCCTCTTCCTTCGTCTTCAGGTCCTGCTCCAGCTGCTGGAGTTTTCCGTAGCGCAGCTCGGCCACTTTGTTCAGGTCGTATTCGTGCTCCGCCTTTTCGATCTGCGCCCTGACCTCGTCAATACGGGCTCGGAGTCCGCGGATATCCGTGATGGAGCTTTTTTCCGCTTCGTACTGAGCGCGCAGGGCATCCGCCTCTCCCTTCGCCTCCTGAAGTTCCTTCTGCAGCGTTTTCAGCCGTTCCTGGGAGACGGTGTCCTTCTCGCGCTTCAGCGCCGCCTCCTCGATTTCCATCTGCATCACCCGACGGGCCGCCGCGTCCAGCTCGGAGGGCAGAGAATCGATTTCCGTGCGGATCATGGCGCAGGCTTCGTCCACCAGGTCGATGGCCTTGTCCGGCAGAAACCGGTTGGTGATGTAGCGGTTCGACAAAGTCGCCGCCGCCACGAGGGCGTTGTCCCGAATGCGGACGCCGTGGTGGACCTGAAGTTTTTCGCGAATGCCCCGAAGGATGGAGATGGTATCCTCCACGTTCGGCTGGTCCACGTGCACGGGCTGGAACCGCCGGGCCAGCGCCGCGTCCTTCTCTATATATTTTCGATACTCGTCCACCGTCGTTGCGCCGATGCAGTGCAGCTCTCCCCGGGCCAGCATGGGCTTCAGCATGTTTCCGGCGTCCACGGCGCCCTCCGCGGCTCCGGCTCCTACGATCGTATGGAGCTCGTCGATAAAAAGAATGATCCGGCCGTCGCTCTGCTTCACCTCGTTCAGAACGGCCTTCAGACGCTCCTCGAACTCTCCGCGGAACTTCGCTCCCGCCACCAGGGACCCCATGTCCAGCGCGAACACCGTCCGGTTCTTCAGTCCCTCTGGAACGTCCCCCCGGACGATGCGCTGGGCGAGTCCCTCCACGATGGCCGTTTTCCCGACCCCCGGGTCGCCGATCAGAACGGGGTTGTTCTTCGTCTTGCGGCTGAGAATGCGGATCACTCGCCGCACTTCCTCGTCGCGGCCGATGACGGGGTCGAGTTTCCCCTCTCTGGCCATGACCACAAGGTCGCGCCCGTATTTTTCGAGAGCTTCGTAGGTCGCTTCGGGGTCGGCGCTCTGCACCCGCTGAGATCCCCGCACCTCGGTCAGCGCCTTCAGGAAAAGTTCGGAGGTCAGCCCCAGGCGATTCAGAATTTTTCCCAGGTTCGTGCTCGTTCCCTCCTCGAGCATTTCCATAAAGAGATGCTCCACGGAAACGTATTCGTCCTTCAGTCCCTTCGCCTTTTCCTCGGCCTTCACCAGCAGGCTGTTCAGCCGCTGGGTGACGTAGACCTTTCCGGCCTCCGCGCCTCTGCCCGTCACTCTCGGCTTTCGGGAAATCTCGTCCGTGACGAGCTGGAGCAGGGTGTTCGGGTCGGCGTCCATGCGGCGCAGCATACGGGGAACAAGTCCCTCTTCATCGCGCAGCAGCGCCACCAGAAGATGTTCCACGTCCACTTCCTGATTTTTATTCGATACGGCAATGCTCTGTGCTTCGGCCAGAGCTTCCTGGCTTTTTCGCGTCAGTTTATTGAAATCCATGGCAATCCCTCCCGGTTTTGTTCAGTTATATAAGTCCAAATAAATTTAAGACAGATATATTTCTGACCAATTATGACCAAATTATAAGCAAAGACAGGGGGAATGCAATCCGTGATTTTCAGGATATAATTTTTGAAAATATCGTATTATGACGCAAACAGGAGAGGTGGGCCCGCTGGAACGGATATATCTTTCTCCGCCGCACATGAGCGGAGATGAAATGACAATGATCGAGGAAGCCTTCGCCACGAACTGGATCGCGCCTCTGGGACCTCACGTGGACGCTTTCGAGGAGGAGACGGCCGCTTATGTGGGAGTCCGATCCGCTCTGGCTCTGTCGTCGGGGACGGCCGCGCTGCATCTGGCGGGGGAGCTGCTGAACGTCAGACGGGGCGACATGGTCTTTTGCTCGTCTCTCACCTTTGCGGCGACGGTGGCTCCATTTTTTCACAAGGGTGTGAACTGTGTTTTCATCGACTCCGAGCCGGAGTCCTGGAATATGAGTCCCCGGGCTCTGGAGCGGGCCCTGCTGGAGGCGGAGGTCGCGGGGAGGCTTCCGGCGGCGGTGATTGTCGTCAATCTCTACGGACAGAGCTGCGATATGGATCCGATTCTCGCCCTCTGCGACGGCTGGGAAATTCCCGTCATCGAAGACGCGGCGGAGTCTCTGGGAGCCCTCTACAAAGGCAGACGAACGGGCGGGTTCGGAAGGTTTTCGGTTCTTTCCTACAACGGGAACAAAATCATTACGACCTCCGGCGGGGGAATGCTGCTGTCCGACGACAGCAAAGCCTTGGAGCGGGCGCGTTTTCTCTCGACTCAGGCGAGGGACCCCGCCCCCTGGTATGAGCATTCGACTCTGGGCTGGAACTACCGCATGAGCAACGTGCTGGCGGGAATCGGACGGGGGCAGATGCGCCACATCGAGGAGCGGGTCGCCCTGCGCCGCCGGATTTTCCATCGCTACGTGAGGGAGCTGGGCGACATGGAGGGGGTCGAATTCATGCCCGAGCCGGAATGGAGCGTTTCCACCCACTGGCTCACGACCCTGACCCTGAGAAAGCCGGCGGACGTTTCGCCTCTTTCGGTCATCGACCACCTGGAGACTCTGAACATCGAGAGCCGCCCCGTGTGGAAGCCCATGCACCTGCAGCCCGTTTTCGCGGCGTCGTCCTATTATCCTCACGAGGAGGGGCGGGATGTGAGCGGAGATTTGTTCCGGCACGGTCTGTGTCTGCCCTCGGGGTCCGGAATGACGGACGAACAGCAGACGCGGGTGATCGAAGGGGTTCGGGAAGCTCTCGCCGCGCCCCGTTCGCCGCGGGGATGAAGCGAATCCTCGACGTTTTGGGCGCCGGACTGGGGCTGATTCTTCTGGCTCCGGTTTTTCTGGCTCTGGCGCTTCTGATTCGGCGCCGCATGGGGCCGCCGGTGCTGTTCCGTCAGAGGAGAGCGGGCCTGAAGGGCAAACCCTTCCTGCTCTGCAAATTTCGCTCCATGAATGAGGCCCGGGACCAGCGGGGAGAGCTTCTGCCCGACGGACAGCGCCTGACGGAGTTTGGAAAATTTCTGCGCCGCAGCAGCCTGGATGAGCTGCCGCAGCTGTGGAACGTCCTTCGGGGAGACATGAGCCTGGTGGGGCCGAGGCCCCTGCTCCTGGAGTACGTGCCTCTTTACGACGCGGTTCAGCGCCGCAGGCTTGACGTGAAACCCGGCCTCACCGGCTGGGCGCAGATCAACGGACGCAACGCCATCGGCTGGGATGAAAAATTCGCGCTGGACGTCTGGTACGTGGAACATTATAATTTATGGCTCGATATAAGGATTTTGCTTCTGACCTGTTGTAAAATCCTGCGGAAAGAGGGAATCTCCTCTCCGGGGGAGGCGACGATGCCCCGCTTCACGGGAAAAGAATGATATTAAAGGATAATGTTGAAGGATGATATTGTATGGAAAATATCCCGCAAATACTGAAAATCATCTCTGACGTTCTTGGCGTCGCCGTTTCCGAGGAGAGCGACATGGAGAACGTCGCCGGCTGGGATTCCCTGAAAATGCTTCAGATCGTCATGGCGCTGGACGAAGCGGGCTGTGAACTCCCTCTCGAAAAAATAGCGGAAATCCGGTCCGTCCGGAATATCCTCTCTTTGGTGACGAGGGGAATGGATTCCTGATGGATCTGGTGATTTACGGAGCGGGGGGATTGGGCCGCGAGACGGAAGCCCTGCTCCACGAAGTCGACCCCGACGGACGAAAATGGAATTTTCTGGGTTTTATCGATGACGCCCGACCGGCGGGCTCCCCCGCGGGAAAGTCGAAGGTTTTGGGAAGCGCCGCCTGGCTCGCCTCCAGAACCGAACCTGTCGCCGTGGTTTTCGGGTTTTGCGATCCTTTGGCCCGGGCTGTCGTTTTCGAGAAACTTTCGTCTCTGCCTCACGTCACATTTCCGGTTCTTATCCATCCCCTCGCCTGGGTGGCGGACTCCGCCGCGCTGGGGGAAGGGACCGTCATTTCCGCCTACAGTCTCGTTTCCGTCGACACCCGTCTGGGACGGTGCGTTTTCATCAACGTGGGCTGTCAGGTGGGGCACGACGCCGTTTTGGGAGATTTCTGCGCGGTCATGCCTCATGTGGATATTTCCGGCAACGTGACGATGGGAGAAAAAACCCTCGTGGGAGTGGGGGCGAAAATTCTGCAGGGGCTCTCCATCGGCCCGGAAGCCGTGGTGGGCATCGGCAGCATCGTCCTTTCGAACGTCCCCGACGGCTGCACCGTCATAGGCAATCCCGCGCGGGTCGTAAAAAAGCCGGCCAGGTAATCTGACGGCGGGAAGGCGGGTGAATTTCCTGAGTGGGCTGGCGATTCTTTCGAACGTTACCGTCGGAAGCCTTCTGCTGCGGCTGCAGAAAGAGCTGAAGGAATCGGGGGAAGGGGATAAAGAGGTCCTGACTCCACCCGGTTTTGACGTCTGGCGGATGGAACTCCTGAACGCCGCCTCGCCTCTTTGGGGGAAAAATATTTCTTCCATATATATTCTGCTGCACGGTCCGGCGTTTTTCCCCGACGGGATAACTGCCCGCTTCGAGGAACGTCTTGCCGGATTTCGGGACATTCTTTTGCAGGCCCGCGCCGCCCACGAGGAGAAAAGTTTCGTGGTTTCGACGCTGGACCTTCCTTCTTCTCCGGCGCGGCCTCTGGCGTCTGAAAATTTCGCGCTGAAGGCGGCCGCCTGGTGGCGCGGAAAGCTCGAAGAAGCCGGTTTCCCGATTCTCGACATTGCGGAGCTGGCAGCCGATGCGGGGCGGGAGCGCTTTTACAGCCCCAAAATGTGGTACTTCGCCTCCCTTCCCTTTTCTCAGCAGGGAGAAACCTTGCTGGCCCGGGAGATTCTCCGGGTGGAAAACGCCCTGGCGGGCCGGCGCAAAAAATGCCTCGTGCTGGACCTGGACGGAACCCTGTGGGGTGGAGTGATCGGGGAGGACGGACTGGAAGGTCTTACCCTCGCCTCCACCGGGATGGGATCCCAGTACCGGGACGTTCAGAGTATCGTTCGGGAGCTGGGAGAGCAGGGCGTTCTTCTGGCCGTCGCCTCCAAAAACAACCTGGAGGACGCTCTGCTGCCCTTCCGGGAACATCCCCACATGCTGCTGCGGGAGCGGGATTTCGTGAAAATCAAAGCCGACTGGAACCCCAAGCCGGACAATATCGCGGCGATTGCCAGGGAGCTGAATATCGGGCTGGATTCGCTGGTGTTCGTTGACGACAATCCCGCGGAACGGGCGGCGGTCCGGGCGGCTCTGCCCGAAGTGGCCGTTCCCGAGGATTTTCCGGCCGCCGATTCCTCCGCTCTGCCCGGTTTTATGGCGCGGGTCGCCCGCAGGTATTTCACGATGCTCCGCCCCTCCGAGGAGGACCGCCGCAAGACGGAAATGTATCAGGCGGAGTCGGAAAGAGAAGCCGCCAGAAAATCCTGTCAAACCCCGGAGGATTACCTGGCCTCCCTTGAGATGAAACTGGACCTGCACCGTCTTCGGGAGAACGAAGTCCCCCGGGCGGCCCAGCTCACCCAGAAGACCAATCAGTTCAACCTGACGTCGAAACGGTATTCCGAGGCCGACCTGGAGGGGATGTTGAGAGACGAAAGTGTCCGCGTCTGGATGGCCGGACTGAAGGACCGGTTCGGCGACTACGGCCGGATTTGTCTCGTCATCGTCCGGCGGGATTCTCCGGAGTCGGCGCTGGTGGATTCGTTTCTCATGAGCTGCCGCGTCATGGGCCGGGGGGTCGAAGATGCCGTCCTGTCGGGAATCGAAGCGGAACTGGAGGCCGAAGGCGTGTCGATCCTGAAGGGGCGGTACGTTGAAACCCCTAAAAATATGCCCGTGCGCGATTTTTGGGAAAGAATGGGTTATACTGCAAGTGAGGATCTGTGGGTGTCATACGCGCCCTTCCTGGAAAGGAGAACCCGGATATGCCGAGGCTCTTGATTGTGACGACGGTAGCGGCGACTTTACGTGCTTTTTTGCTGCCTTATGCAAAATATTTCAAAAATCTGGGCTGGCAGGTCGACGCCCTGGCGCGAGATGCCGCTTCATGCGAAGAATGTCTGAAAACGTTTGATCGTTGTTATGATGTTCCCTTCAGCCGCAGCCCCTGGAGCATCGGGCTGAGGGGCAGGGGGCTCAGAGAAATGAACGCCCGGATACGTTCGCTGGTGGAGGAGGGGCAGTACGACATCGTTCACGTCCACACTCCCGTGGCCGCTTTTGTTACGCGGCTGGCCCTGAGTAAACTACGGGAGGAGTCCCGTCCGAAGGTCGTCTATACCGCTCATGGATTTCATTTTCACAGCGGCGGCTGTCCGCTCAAAAACGGGCTGTTTATCGCTCTGGAGCGTCTGGCGGGAAAGTGGACCGACTGCACAATAACGATCAATCGGGAAGATTACGACGCGGCGCTGGCCCGCAAAATCGCGAAAAAAGAAAACCTTTTTCTTCTGCCGGGGATTGGACTGGACTTCTCCGCTTACTCGCCGGAAACGGTTTCCTTTGACATCGACAGAGTCAGGCGGACCCATCTGGAGCTGGGGCTGACCACCGAGGACGAGATGTTTCTGATGGTTGCGGAGTTCAACCGGGGCAAACGTCACAGAGATGCGCTTTCGGCTCTGAAAAAAACGGGGCGGAAGGATTTTCATCTGGTGTTTGCCGGCTCGGGGCCTCTGGAAGAGGATATGAAGCGCCTCGCCTTTTCCCTGGGAATCGCGTCGCAGGTGCATTTTTTGGGGCAGAGGACGGATGTCCCTCTTTTGATGCTCTCTTCCCGGGCCACCCTGCTGCCTTCCGAACGGGAAGGGCTGAATCGCAGCGTCATGGAATCCATCTGTCTCGGGATTCCGGTTTTGGGGGCCGACGTCCGCGGGATTCGCGACCTCATCACCAGTCCGGACCGGGGGACCCTTTTCCCCGTGGGCAATACCGCGGCTCTGGCCGCCGCCATGATCCTCTCGGTCGAAAATCCCTGTCCGGTCAAACCCAAGCCGGATCCCGCGTGGAACATCGATTCTCTGCTCAGGGAACATGAAAAAATTTATGAAACGCTAATGACATTCAAACATTAGCTTCTTCATTAACGCTATTAACGCTCGACTGGCTCGACTGAAATCAAATTTGAAAGCAAATTGGTATCGCTCTTTCATTCTTTGGCGAGCTTTTTGTGTTTTTTGGGGATGGAGCACTCGTAGACGAAAGCCGGAGGGACGTTGCGCAGAACGAAGGAGATTTTTACGCTTTCAAACCGCTTTTTCAAATAGGGTTTCATGTGACGGGAATATTGGTAGGCGACCAGTTTCCCTTCGGGTTTCAGGGTGGAGTCGATGGTGTCCAGAATGGAGGCCGTGACCCGCGGCGGAAGTACGGCGAAAGGCAGGCTGGACACCACGTAATCCAAAGACGCAATGCCCCGTTTCTCCATGATTTCAGGCAGCTCGCGGGCATCTCCGTAAACGGTGAGTCCTCTGTTTCCGTACTCCTTCTCAAGCATGGCCTTCAGAACGGGGTCGATTTCAAAAACCAAAAGGTTTCCCTCTCCTGGAGTCATCATTTGGAGAATGGATCGGGTGACGACTCCCGTCCCCGCTCCCAGCTCCGCAATATTCAGGGGCGAATTCCACTGAATTTTGTCCATCATTTCCCGCGTGAGAAAACGGGAGCTGGGGGTGACGCTGCCCACCTGCCTTGGCGCTCCCACGAAACGGCGCAGAAAAAACACTCCTTCGGCAACCCGCGAGGTTATCATTTTCCCTCTGTGTTGCAATTGTTTGTAATAAGAATGAGCAACCACAATAACTCCTCCACCGCAGAAATGGCAAAATGACGAAAACGACACTGTTAAATATCATACAAATAACATGCCAGAAATTATATCATTCCCGCTTCGTAAAAAAGAAAACGAGCGTTAAAATAGAATTTGAAGATCACATCTGAAAATCGAATGGGGGCTGTGCAATGAGCCTTTGGGAAAAATGGGAAAGGGACAAACTCGAAAAACAGGGGATCAAGGTGGATATTCCACGTGATGTCCAGGTGCTCCCCACGAGAGTCAAAAAAGATCCCAAAAAACAGGTCTGGTTTCTGGGCGGCGCATTTCTTGCCTGTATTGTCACGGTGCTTCTCGCCCTCCTTCTGGGGCGCCTGCTGGGATGGAACTGGTCGGATACTTACATCGCGCATGTTTTTGCCGCAAAGGAACTCCAGCGGGAAAATATCTCATCCAAAAGCCCGTAAAAACGGCATTCATGAAAAACAAAAGAGGGGAATCCACTTCCCCTCCGCCGCTTTTTCGAAGCTGTTTTTGAAAATCGGGTTCCGCCTGATCTGAAATTTATTTGAGTTTATTTGATTTTATTTGAACAGGGGCAGCAGCGTTTTAAACTCCGGCGTGCCCGAAACACCCAGCAACTGATAAACCACCGTTTCGACGGGGACCACCAGCGCCCCCCGGGATTGAACGGCTCTGAGGGCAATGTCGTGATTCCGGACGTTTCGGCTGCCGCAGGCGTCAGCCACCGCCACGACTCCGTAACCTTCCTTCAGCAGGTCCATCACCGTGGATAAAATGCAGATGTGGGTTTCGATGCCGAAGATCACTATCGACGGACGCCCGAAAGTCCGAACTTTTTCCATGAACCCGGGCTCGTCGCAGCATGAAAAAGCGGTTTTTTCGAAAGGTGAAGCTCCTGCGGGCAGGACGGAAGAGATTTCCTTCACCGTGGGCCCGATCCCTTTGGGATACTGTTCCGTCCAGAGAAGGGGCAGGGCCATCGTCTCCGCCGCCTTCACCAGTCGAACCGAGTTCTGAACGATCTCCTCCGCTCCGGAAATCGAGGGCAGAAGACGTTCCTGTATGTCGATCATCAAAAAAACGGTATTTTCTCTGCGCAGTCTTGAAAGCATGGGGCTCTCCTGTCTCAAGTTAAAAATTGTTTTATTGCTGTTTTGTCTTTGTCTCGCGTTCCTGCTTCGCTTTGATGTCGGCTTCCGTCGGTTTCGCCACCTGCAGCGCAAGGTCCTGACTCACGGTCTGTCCGCTCAGGTTGTCCCGCAACCCGATTTCCAGGGAGTAATTTCCGGGAGTCCAGCCCTTCAGGCCGAATCCTATGGCCAGAAACTGCGTGGGGCTTTTTGAGCGCAGGGTTGTGACCAGAGTGGCAATATCAGGCTGGAAAGCGAGTTTTTGCCCGCTCTGGGGGCGTTTCACCAGAATGTCCGCCGCCAGGTTCAGGCTGTATTCGTCTTTTGCATCCGAAACGGCCGGCGTGGCGCAGCCCGTCGCCTCCAGATAGATCCAGCATTCGTCCTCCAGTGTGTAACGGGAACCGGCGTGAGGGGTGTATTGCGCAAAACCTTTAATATCATCGGCCAGCAGAAGTTTTTGAATGGCCAGTTTTTCCGCGGCTAAAGCGGGGGCGAAAGAGATCGATACAAAAAGAACGGTAAGTATGGCACATAAAAAGAAATTCTTTTTCTCCAGGTTTTTTTTCATGAGATTACCCTCCTGATAAACGAATCTGTCGCAATCCATTATACAATAGTACAGATTTGGGAACCGGACGAAGCGGACGCCCGTATGTTTTATTTTTTAATTGAGATCCGGAGGAGCGTTGGAGGAAGTGAAGCGAGAAGCACTGCGCAACTGTAAAAGAATTGTCGTCAAGGTGGGCACCAGTTCCATCACCTATTCTACGGGAAAGGTCAACCTTGGAAAAATGGAGCTGCTGGCGCGTGAACTGTCGGATCTTCACGGAGAGGGGCGGGAACTGATTCTCATCAGCTCCGGGGCCGTGGGGGCCGGCGTGGGAAAACTCAACTGCCCTCCGCCTTCGAATCTGCCGGAAAAACAGGCCCTGGCCGCCATCGGTCAGGGGATTCTCATGCACCTGTACGAAAAATTTTTCTCGGAATACTCCGGAAACGTCGCCCAGGTTCTTTTGACGCGGGATTGTTTTTCAGACCCCGAGCGCTACCTGAACTCGCGTCACACGCTCTTTTCCCTGCTGAACTTCGGAGTCATCCCCATCATCAATGAAAATGATACCGTGGCGGTGGAGGAACTCCGGTTCGGAGACAACGACACCCTTTCCGCCATGGTCGCCTGCAACGTGGAGGCGGATTTGCTTATAATCCTTTCGGACATCGACGGCCTCTACGATTCCGATCCCCGCAAAAATTCGAAGGCGCGGCTCATTCCCGAGGTAACCGAAATTTCAGCGGAGATGCTGGAAAACTCCAGGGCCAGAGGCAGCGCCCTGTCCAGCGGCGGAATGTACACGAAGCTGACGGCGGCGCGAATGACCATGCCCAACGGGATACCTCTGGTGATCGCCTCCAGCGACGAATCCGGCGTCGTTCGGCGTATCGTGAGGGGAGAAAACGTGGGGACGCTCTTCGTGCCCTCCAGAGAGGAAGGCTACGCGTCCCGACGGCGCTGGATCGTCGCCGGCAGTTCGGCGAAGGGCGAGGTCGTCGTCGACGAGGGCGCGGCGGAGGCGTTGCTGCGTAAGGGAAAGAGCCTGCTTCCCTCCGGAGTGAAAAAGGCGGGGGGAAAATTCGAGCCCGGGGACGTCATCTCCGTCCGGAACTCCGCCGGCGTGGAAATCGCCCGGGGCATCAGCAACTATGGCTGCGAAGATACGATGCGCATTTTGGGGCGTCACACGGACGAAATCGAGGAGATCCTGGGACGCAGAGATTACGAGGAGCTCATACACCGGAACAACATGGCGATTCTGATGTAGAACGTTTAAAAAAATAAACGGGGCCGCAAAAAAAGCACTGTCGTTATTCTGTGATGAAATTCTGTGATGAATGATGAATATAGAAAGAATTTGTGAAGGGGTGAGCAGGATGTCCTGGAAGGACGAACTGGAAAAAATGGGACGGCAGGCAGGAGAAGCGGCGCGCCGGCTGGCCGTGACGCCGACGGAGATAAAAAACGCCGCGCTTCGCGCCATGGCGGAGGCTCTGAGAAAAAACGAGGCGGCGATTCTGGAGCAGAATGAGATGGATCTCCGCGACGGGCGGACCGGAGGGCTGACCAGCGCGCTTTTGGACCGTCTGGCGCTGAACTCCGCGCGAGTGGAGGGAATGGCCGCGGGGCTGGAGGAAATCGCGGCCTTTCGTGACCCCGTCGGAGAGGTGCTGGGGATGTGGAACGGCGAAAAGGGGATACGCATTGGCCGGATTCGCGTTCCCCTGGGGGTCGTGGGGATCATCTACGAGGCGCGCCCCAACGTCACGGCGGATGCCGCCGGGCTCTGCCTGAAGTCCGGCAACGCGGTGATTCTGCGGGGAGGAAAGGAAGCTCTGCGCTCGAATACCGTCATTACGCGAATTCTCTCGGAGGCCGCGGTGGAAAACGGCATTCCGGAGGGAAGCGTTCAGCTTCTGGCCACTCCCGACAGGGAAGCCTCCATCGCCCTCATGCAGCTGCCTTATCTGGACGTGCTGATTCCCCGGGGCGGAGAGAAACTCAAGGAGTCGGTCATGCAGAACGCCCGCGTCCCCTATATTATGACGGGGGCCGGCAACTGCCACACCTTCATCGACGCCTCCGCCGACATCGACAAAGCCGTCAAAAGTGTGGTGAACGCGAAGTGTCAGCGTCCCGGCGTCTGCAACGCCATGGAGACCCTGCTCATCCACAGGGACATCGCCTCCCGTTTCATTCCCGTGGGGCTGAAGGCCCTGAGGGAGCGCGGCGTCGAACTGCGCGGCGACGAGACCGTCCGTTCGCTTTTCCCCGCGGCGAAGCCCGCCTCCGAGAAGGACTGGGAGACGGAATTTTACGATCTCATTCTGGCCGTTCGGGTTGTGGACAGCCTTGAGGCCGCCATGGATCATATCCACCGTTACGGCACCCGCCACAGCGAGGCCATTGTGACGGAAAGCTACACGAACGCCCAGACGTTTCTTGCGGAGGTTGACGCGGCGGCCGTTTACGTCAACGCGTCGACCCGTTTCACGGACGGGAGCGTCTTCGGGTTTGGCGCGGAGATGGGCATCAGCACCCAGAAGCTGCACGCCCGGGGACCCATGGGCGTCGAGCAGATGACCTCCACGAAATTCATCATTTATGGCGAGGGGCAGACGAGAGATTAGAGCCGCTGGCTCTTTTCTGTTATGATTACGGGAATATGAAGGGAATACCGGGGAGGAGACAGGACTGAAATGGCGAACGCGGAGGCAAGGGTGAGACGGAACCGGGAATCGCTCCTGAAATGCCTGAAGGAAGGGTCGGAGCTGCTGCTGCTCGACGGAGGCATGGGGACGATGCTTGCGGACAGAGGATGGGCTCCGCCGGTTTTGCCGGAGGAGATGAACCTGAACAGTCCGGAGGTCGTGTGTTCTGTTCACAAAGCCTATATCGACGCGGGCGCTCATATCGTGGAGACGAACTCCTTTGGAGGCAGTTCCCTGAAGCTCGCCAATCGGGGACTGAGCTCCCGAACCGCGGAGATCAACGCCGCCGCCGCCCGGATTGCCCGTGAAGCTGCGGGAGAATACGCCCTCGTCGCCGGTTGCGCCGGACCTCTGGGGGAGCTCCTGGAACCTTTCGGGGCTCTGTCCTTCGAGGAGGCGATGGACGCGTTTCGTCCCCAGTTCAGGGGGTTGATGGACGGAGGCGCGGACTTTATCCTGATCGAAACGGCGCTGGACCTGCGAGAGGTAAAGGCCGCGGTGGCGGCTCTGAAGGAACTGGACGAGACATTTCCCTTTGTGGTCAGTTTTACCTTCGAGCAGCAGGGCCGCACCGTAACGGGCACTCCGCCCGAGGTGGCCGCTCACTGGGCCCGCCTGACGGGAGCGGTGGCCGTGGGGGCCAACTGCGGCGTCGGGCCGGCCGCTTATATCGAAACGGTGGGCGTGCTGCGTGAGCATTCCGGTCTCCCCGTCTTCGTGTACGCCAACGGAGGACTGCCTGACGACCCCGTGCAGTGGGGCCCGGAGGAATATGCCGAAGCCGCCGGACGTCTTGTGAAAGCCGGCGCCACGGTGGTGGGAGGCTGCTGCAGAACGACCCCCGGGCACATTTCCGCTCTGAGGGATCGTCTGACCGGTGTTTCCGTACTGCCCCGGTCCCGCCCGGAGCTTTTGCCCTTTGCCGGACGCAGCCGTCTGGTGACGGGAGGCAGAGGGCTGCCTCTCACCCTGGTGGGAGAGGGGATCAACGCCTCCCGCCCTGCCGTGAAACCCCATATCGCCTCGGGAGCCTGGGGCCCGGTGCGGGATCTGGCCCGAACTCAGTCCGAAGCGGGCGCCCATCTGCTGGACATCAACGTCGGTCTGCCGGGAACCGACCAGGTCAAAACGATGAAACAGGCCGTCGCCGTCGTCGAAGGGGCTTCGGACCTGCCTTTGTCCATTGACAGCGACCGCGCCGAGGTGGTCGAGGCGGGACTGAGGGCCTGTACGGGCATTCCGCTGATCAACTCCGTCACGGCGAAGGGCTCCGAAGTTGAAAGAGGAATCCGCCTGGCTCAGCGGTACGGAGCCGTGCTGGCCGTGCTGCCTCTCGATGAAAAAGGCATTCCCGAGGGTGTCGAAGGACGAATGAAGCTGGTCGAACGAATTGTCTCCATTGCCGACCGCATGGGGTATCCCCGCTTTATGCTGGTGGTGGACGCCCTCTGCATGACGGTGGGGAGCGATACCTCCGCGCCGGGGGTGGGACTGGAAACGCTGCGCCGCATCGGAGATCTGGGGTGCTGCACGATGCTGGGACTGAGCAACGTTTCCCACGGGATGCCCGCCAGAAGCGTCATCAACAGGACCTGGCTGGCAATGGCCATGAGCGCGGGGCTGAACGTGGCCATCGCAAATCCGCTGGACCGGGGAATCATGGAGACGACGGTCGTGGGAGATCTCCTCTGCGGTCATGACAGGGACGCGCGAAAGTTTTTGTCTCTGGCCGATGCCTTTCTGAACGTTCTGCCCCTGCCAGGACAGGCCCCGGCCCGGACAGGAGATGCCGAGGGAGAAGAAAAGAACACGAAGGAAGGGGCCGGCGATGAGTGGTCGGAGCTTCGAGCCGCCGTCATTCGGGGCGATCCCGACCGGGCCGCGGAACTGGGAAAGGCGAGAGACGAGGCGGGGGTGGACCCCACAGAGGTCATCAATCGAGGAATCGTCCCGGCGTTGACGGAGGTCGGGCGTCTTTACGATTCAGGCCGCTATTTCCTGCCTCAGCTCCTTTCCGCCGCCTCCGCCGCCCAGCGGGTCTGCGAGGTGGAGCTGGCGCGTATCGCGGAGTCGGGAATGGCCGCCGAAAGAGGAACGGTGGTTCTGGCCACGGTGGAGGGCGACCTGCACGACCTGGGCAAGAACGTGGTGGCGACGATGCTGCGCAGCCACGGTTACAGGGTTGTGGATTTGGGCAAAAACGTCCCCTGTGCGGAAATCGAAAAGGCCGCCCGGGAAAACAACGCGGAAATCGTGGGTCTTTCGGCTCTGATGACGAGTACCATGTTTCACATGGAAGAAAACGTGGAGACGCTCCATAGAAATCTTCCCGAAGTTCGGGTGATCGTGGGAGGAGCCTCCGTCAGCGACGACTACAGTGTTCGCATTGGAGCGGATGGATACTCTCCCGACGCGGTGGGCGCCGTGAAGCTCGTGGCCTCGCTGCTGGAAAAATCGAAGAAAAAAGCAGATTGAGCCGAGTCCCGTCAGCCCTGAATAA
>JAISUO010000066.1 GCA_031272035.1 Synergistaceae bacterium | reverse complement strand
TTCCCGTCCTCGATTTTAATCGTGCCGTTGTTGGTGACGGTGGCCCCCGCCGGGATGGTGACGGTGGAGCCGCCTGGGATGTCAAGGGTCTCGCCGGGCCCGATGACGAAGCCGTCGGGAAGCGTCACGTCGCCGTTGGCGGTCCAGGTTTTGGTGGCGTCGTTCCAGGTGAGCGTGCCCGACCCGCCGCCTGCCGGCGGTGAGGTGAGAGTGACCGCCGCGGCGATGGTGGTGGCCGGGGCTGTGGTCGTGGACGCCGCGCTGACGACGCAGTAATAATAAGTGGTGGCCGTCAGGCCCTTGGGGATCGGGAAAGTCGCGCTGGTGGCCCCGGTGACGACCGCCCCGCCGCTGTTGCTGTTGCTCGCGCTGCTGTACCACTGGAACGAGAGGGCGGAGGCGCTTGACGCGGGCTGGACGTCGGCGGACACGGTCAGGCTGCCCGTGACGAAGCCCTGGACGCAGGTCGTGGACTGGGGCTGGGTCAGGATGCGGACGGCGGAAGTTTTGATGCCGGTGACGCTGGAGTTTTCCGCGCCGTGCCCGATGGCTTCCGGTTTGATGGTGCCGCCCAGGGTGCCGGCCTTGGTCTGCGATGCCGTAAGCGTGTCCCAGTTCGTGATGGTGATGTTCCCGCCGGCCTGTGAGTAGCCGCCGCCGATGCCCGCTCCGTAGGACACGCCGGTATTGGAGCCGTAGGCCGTGACCGTGCCGCCGGTGATCTTGATGTTCCCGCCGGCCCCGGTGCGGCCGCCGCCGATGCCCGCTCCGTAAGCGTCGCCGCTTCCGTAGTTGCTGTAAGCCGTGACCGTGCCGCCGGTGATGGTGATAGTCCCGCCGTTGCCGTTGCTGCCGCCGCCGATTCCCGCTCCCTCGGCGTCACCGCTTGCAGAACGGCCGTAAGCTGTGACCGTGCCGTTTGTAATCGTGATGGTTCCGCCGCTGCCACTAAAGCCGCCGCCGATTCCCGCGCTTTGCTGCCCACCCAACGCGGCGACATTACCGCCCGTGATAGTGATGGTTCCGCCGCTGCCGTTTCGCCCTCCGCCGATGCCCGCTGCTGCTGCGGTGCTAGACGCCGTGACGTCGCCGCCCGCAATTGTTACTGTGCCGCAGTTGGTTGCGTCAACGCTGCCAATTCCAGCAGATGACCCCACTGTGCTTGTCGACGTCAGTTTGCCCATGGACGAGCCCGTGGACTGGGCGTAGATGGTGAGGCTGTTGCCCGCGTTGACGGTGATGCCGGCGCTGGCGGTGAGGTCCGCGCCGTCGGCCAGGATCAGATAGGTCGGCCCGCTGACGGCGACGCGGCTGGGAATCGTGAGCGTGCCGGAAGCGTAGACCCATCCGGTCCAGGTGGCGCTCCCCGCCGAGAGGTCCGTGGCGAAGGCGCAGGTTTTGGTCGCGCCGGTTTCGTCGATGTAGGAAACGTTCGTCGCCGCCCGCGCCGGGGCGGCCGTCAGGGGAAGAATAAGAAAGGTGAAAAGTAAAACTGTTAAAAGGTATAAACCAGGCCGTATGGCCGTGTGACTGGTATAACCGGCCTGTCCGTTGGATGTCGATCGAAGAAAGGACATAGTTGCTTCCCTCCTTTATGGGTAAACGTACATAGACTGAAAAGTTATTTCCGCCCCGGCCCGCTTAAAAACGAGCACGCTGGAAAATCTGAAAAATCTGGAGAAAAATTACCGCGTAGCTGAATGTGACTTAATATCGAGTATGCGGCGTCATGTCCGCGCGAATACGCGGAACGGAGGAATGTTCGCTGTTTTTTGTGAGCCTGGGCTTGCGCTTAAGTATGGCGCGCCATTTAAGGCGCTTTGAAAAGAGTTTCCATTTTTTTGTCTCTCCTGCTCTCGTTCTCTCGAAATTTCCAAAAAATTCTCGAAGTACTGATAAGAAAATAGCATAAAACTTCTAAAAAAACAAACGGCGCGTTTCAGATGAGTTCAGAGGGGGCTTTCGCGCCGTTGTCGCTGAATAGAGAGTTTTTCCTGGAACGGTACTATTACTGCGGCGTTCAAAAAGTAAGAAAACGTGTTAAGGCGAGTGTATGAAAATATATAAGAAATTCATTTTTTTAGTGCACGTTTACGCAGTCCGCTATAAAAAATCGAAGGCAGACGGTTCTCTTCAGGCCGTCTGCCTGTGTCTGTTCGTTTATGTTCGTTCAAAGCCTTTTGTGCGGTTATTTTATGCGAAAGCCGTGCTCCGGCGATGGCGGTTCGTCCTGAATTTCGATGCCCGCCACCCGCGCCAGAGGAATGCCTCCGCTCCGGCACCAGTCGATGATTTCTCCCACGTCTTCCTTCGGTCCGGCAATGACGGCCTCGACCCTGCCGTCCCAAAGATTGCTGACCCAGCCATCCAGCCCCAGAGCCTGCGCCCGGGAGCGAAAGGAACTCCGAAATCCCACATGCTGCACCCGGCCGGAAAACACGACTCGCTTTTGAACTCTTTCCTTCATTGCTGTCCTTTCACTGCTGCCCTTCGGTGACTTCCTTTTTAGCGGCGCCGGAGCCAGCCGTGTTCAGATATTTGAACAGTCCCGTTTTGGGGTCCACGATGAGAACGGTGTTTTCCTTTATCCCCTTCTGAAAAAACTCCACGGCCTTCATTTGCTCGTAAAGGGAAAAGGCGTTGCCCATGGCGTCGGAGATGATGATCTGGGCTTCCTTGTCTCCCTCTCCCCGGAGGGTTTGGTTTTTCTTCACCGCCGACGCGATGATCTCCTGCGCCCGGCGGTCGGCCTCTGCGGTGATGCGGTTGGCCTCGGCGGTACCTGCCGAAAGAATGCGCTGGGCGATTCTGACCCGCTCGGACTTCATATTCGAGTAGATCGCCTGCAGGTTCTGGTCCGGCAGGGTGAAGTTGCGGATGGCCGAAAGAACCACGTCGATTCCCATGTCCTTCGTCTGCTCTCTGACGCGGGTCATGGTGTGCTGAATGATCTCCTCGCGTTTGCCGTTCAGGATGTCGTCGTAGGTATAGAGCCCCGCGACGACGCGGATCGCCCCGAAAATCACGTCGTCGATGCGCTGTCCCAGGGTCTCCTGAGTGCGGATTCGGGTGTGGAACGCGGACGGATCGGTGATCTGATAGAGCAGAAACGTGTCGAAAACGACGTTGCGCTTGTCTCCCAGCACGGTCTCGACGGGGGCGGAATCGTGTTCCTGGAGCCATTTGGGATAACGATAAACCACGTCCAGAAAGGGAATTTTGGCGTGGATACCCGGCGTCGAGTGAACGCGTACGATTTTTCCGAACTGAGTGACGACGGCGTGTTCATTGGTGGGCACGATATAGAAAGCGCCCAGCGCCACGGCCAGAAAAAGAACGACCACGGGGATCGCGAAGTATTTTTTCATTTCAGTTGGCCTCCTTCCAGCCGGCTTTGGGGGACGACGGGGAGTAGCGGTAGAGGGCTTCCGGAGGCAGCGGCAGGACTTTCAGGGCCCCTCCGGCGCTGTCCAGCCCCTCCACGAACACCACGTTCAGTTTTTTCCAGACGTCCGCCATGCCCTCGGCCCACATGTTGAGGCGCGTCAGGTCGGGATTGAGCTTGTAGGCCTCCTGCAGCAGGTTCAGGCGCGCGGCCTCCCCTTCGGCCTCGGAGACGCGTTTGAATTTGTAGGCCTCGCCCTCGTTGACCAAAACCGACGCCCGCCCCTCCGCCTCGGGAACGACCTTATTGGCGTGGGCTTCGGCCTGATAGATCATCGTCTTGACCTGCTCCTCGGCGGTGGTGACGCTGTTGTACTCCGCCTTGATGGCCTCGCTGACGTTCGTCTCCTGCAGCAGGATCTCGTCGATCTTTATTCCCATTTTCCGCTGGTCGAAAACGCCCTGCAGGCTTCTGAAGGCTTCGTCCTGAATTTTCTGCTTGCCGCTGGTCAGCCCCTCGTCGAAAAGCATCGACGCGAAAATTCGGCGCATCGTGGCCATGCAGAGATCCCGAAGCATCTTTTCTTTAAGAGCCGGAAACACGGGAAGGTTGAATACGTATTCTTCCGGAGCGCCGATGTGAAAGTGCATGACCCACTCCACCTCAATGAGTTTGTTGTCCTTTGTCAGCATCAGTTTTTCATCCGCCACGGGGCTGTTTCCCGTTTTATTCCCAAACGGCCCGAAATTGCGGGAATTGTCGAAGCGGAAGCCGAACTCCAGGCTTTGCTTGCGCTCCGAAGGGATGATGTAGATTTCGTCGGCAAACGGCATTTTGACGTGCAGTCCCGGGCCGGCGACCCCGTTGATGGTTCCGAACCGCAATACGATGGCCTTCGAGTCCGACGGAACCGTATAGATGTTGCTCACCACGATGATCACCGCCAGAATCGGCAGGACAATCCACAAAACATTTTTCATCAGGAAACGCAATATTTTCCCCTGCAGCCCCGGATCGTTCGGATCCGGCATAATGATGACCTTTGCCACTCTGTTCCCTCCCCATGTCCAGTTTCACGGTCTGTCCGCCGTCAGAGAATGTTATTGTATTATATTCCATCCATTCATCATTCCCTCTATTCGCTGAACACAAAAAAGCTATTCGCCGAACACAAAAAAAGCTCCTTCCCCTGGAGGAAGGAGCCATTGCGATTATGCGCGATTCATGCGTGGACGGGTGAGCAGACCCCGCCTAAAATTCCCACTCGAACCGTATTCCGGCCGAAAATCCCTCGATCTTTCCGAAGTAGCCCTGCAATCCGGCCTCAAGGGAGAAGTCGTGCTTCTGGTCGGGGCGAAGGATCAGGCCAATTTCCCCGATGCCGGTGGTTCCCTCCAGATCGGCGGCCGGAAGAGACTGGTTTTTGTTGTTCCGGGCGTGAATGGTCCCGCCGAATTCGTGTTCCAGCGCGGCGCCCAGGTACCAGGTCTGACGGCTGTTCCTCATGCGGGTGAAGCGCGCTCCCAGCCGGACTCTGTGGGAGTCGTCGCGGTCGAAATCCACCCATTCCCCGTCGGCGAAGGTAACGGTTTCCCCTCCCTGCCGGCTCCAGTAGTACCGGAACAAAAGATCCAGCCTGTCCCTGGGGTCGTTGAGCTGCCAGGTGCGCCCCACTCCCAGGTGCGCCCCGTAGTAGGGGGTATTCGTTTTATAGGACGCGGGAACGCCGTTCGCGTCGAGATAGTCGTGAGCGGTGAACTCGTTTTTCAGCTTTCCGCCCCGGAAGGAGCCCTCCAGCCTGAAGCCGTCCGCCCATTCCCTGCGGACCATGAGTCCCAGACCCCGGGATCGCAGGGTGCCGCTGCCGTGAATGTCGTCGATGGAGACCTGGCTCAGGTGGCTGTAGCTGTCCCAGGTGTCGTAGTCCGCGTTTCCGATGTCGATGAAGGCTCCCCACAGGGTCGAAACGTCCGGTTTCCCGTCCTTTCCCTGCTTTCTTGCCTTTGTGGCGAAGCCCACGATGATGTTCGAGGCGTCGATGTCCACGTGGGAATGTTTGTTGTCCACCCGCAGCCAGGCTCCGTCGATGCCCGCGAAGGGCGCGGAGGCGCGTCCATAGGGATCGTCGCTCAGAATATCGTTGCTGAGAACGATTGACGCCGATTCATAGCTGTGGTCGGCGAGCCATCCCCCTCTCTGACCGATGAACGCCAGCCCCGCCAGCCGGCCGTTTGTGAGAGCGCTTCCCTCATAGGCCGGAATGTAGGGCGTGGGTTCGGGGGAAGGCGTGGGGTCCACGGGATTGTTCGCGGGGGTGACGGGCGTCGGGGCGGGCGTCGGTCCGGGTTTGGGATCGGGGAAGTCCGGAGTCGAGGGGGTCGGGTTCGAGGGCGTCACAGGCGTCAGCGGCGTGGGGGTCGGGTTGTTGGGATCCGGAACGTCGGGAATCGCCACATCCGGCAGACGGGCCACGAGGTATTGATTGGTGATCTCTTCCGCTCCATCGGGACCCGTGGGGACGCTGGTGTCGATAATGAAATTGTAGCCTGTGGTATACCCGCCCCGGGCGTAACTGGAGGCCGCCTGGTTGGAGGGAGTGCCGGAGATGTGGTCCGGCCCCGCGGTGCCGATCAGGTAGAAACGGTCGCCGGGCTTCGGGGTCAGGCCGGGGGCGAAGGGCGTCAGGCGGACCCGGCTTCCCGTGACGTCCACGTTGGGATTGCCGTCCGGGTTCGAGATCTTCAGCAGGGCGGTGTCCGGATCGTTCATCGTGGTGCCCTCCAGGTTGAAAATCAGCTCACCCTTCAGATTGGCCTGAGTGAGGTTCATTTTGTTGTGCCCCATGACGGTCAGCTGAGCGCCCTCCTCCAGCGTGAAGGTGTGCTGCGGCGCGTCCAGCTCCATGCCGTCGAAGATCTGCGTATAGGTTCCGTTCCTCAGGTCGACTCTTCCGGGGGCGCCCACCGTGAATTTGTTTTTGTCGGCCCACAGGAAATAGCCGCTCAGCGCTCCGGATGCGTCGGAGACGGGTCTGACCTCCATGTCGAAGGTTTTGCCGTTGTCCTGGTTCACCACGATGGGGTCGAAAAGCATGACCATGCCGCCCGGTTCGGACCTGATCTCCAGTCTGGCGTCGGCGTCGGCGGCGTCATGAACGACGTGAATCGTCCCTGAATCGTCGGTCGTCACCCCGTCCACGGTGCCGAAATAGAGGGAGCTGTAGCGCTCCTGGCCGTTCTCCGTGATTTTGTTGTCGCCGAAATAGGTGTAGTAGCCGTCCGTGGCGGTGATCGTCAGGGTATAGGGGGCGTTCGAGGCGGTGTTGGCGTATCCCGTGTCGATGGTGACGGTGCCGTAGACTTTGGCCGCGCCCTGGTCCGCGTAGCCGGCGCCGGTGTAGTTCGAGGCGAAGGTGTTGCCGCCGAAAAAGCTGTTTTTGATGGTCATGCCCCCGACGGCTCCATAGCTGTAGATCAGTCCGCCGCCGATCTGCCCGTTCTGCGCCGTGATGTTGTTGTCCGACAGGATGGTGTTCTCGATGGTGCCGATGCCGATCGCCTGAGTGGACGCGCCGGTGGGGGAGGCGCTGGTGGCTCCGATGATGCCGCCTCCGTCGATGTAGGTTCCGGCTGTGACCTCGGTGCCGATGATGTAGTTGTGATCCAGGTGCTGGATGGTTCCCACTCCGTCGGTCCGGACTCCGATCAGTCCGCCGCCCTGGATGTATCCGCCGGTTTTTACGGTCGTGTCCACGAGCACGTTGTTGTTCACGTTGAGCATGGAGGCGCTTCCTCCGTCGGAATACACGCCGAAGACCCCTCCGCCCGCGATGTACGAGTCCGTCTCCACCGTGATGTTGCTGAGACGGTTGCCGCTGATTCCGTCCTCACGCACGTCGAAGTTGCCGCCGAACCCCGTGATGCTGGTGGAGCTTTGGGCCCCGACAACACCGCCGCCCTGGATGGAGCCGGCTTTGACGTTCAGGTTGGTGAAGCTGTTGTCCACGATGTTGCCGCCGATGCTGTACCCGCCGGATTGATCGGGGTCGTTGTCGTCCAGCTGGATTCCGATGACGCCGCCGCCCTTCAGTTTGCCTCCGACCTTCACCGTCAGGCTGTCGAAGTAGTTTCCCTTCGCCTCCGTGAGAATGCCCACCTTCGCCGAGGAGATGCCCGCGATGCCGCCGCCCTTCATCTCGTCGCCCACGGTGACGGTCAGGTTTTTGAAGAGGTTGTCGTTCAGAGTCTCGATTGCCGCCGTGCTCTGAAAGGCGTGCAGTCCGATCATTCCCCCGCCGTAAAGATAAGTGGCCGCGTTCACGCTGGAGTTGAGAAAGACGTTTCCGGAGGCGTCGCTCATGTGAGTCAGCCGGTTGGTCAGCAGGTAGGCGTTGACGCTGTCCACGTCGGGATTCCCGGTTCCGACGTGCGTCGGATTGTTCGGGTTCGTCCAGTCCCATATGCCGAACTTGTCGGAATCCATGGCGTTGGCCGTGTCCGTGTAGCTCGTCTGGAGGCCCACCAGTCCGCCTCCCTTGATATAGGACCCCGCTGTCACGGCGATGCCGTTGAAGATGTTGTCCTGAAGACGGGTGAGTTCCGCTCCGGCGGCAGCGAGCCCGTTGACGCCGATGACTCCGCCTCCCCGGATGGAGTAGCCGGCCGTGACCTTTATGTCTCCGGCGCTGCCGTTGCCGAAGATATTGCCGCTGGCTTCCTCCAGAATGGCCCATGTGTCGGACGTCGCGAGATTTTCGGAGCTGGTGGCCAGATGTTTGCTGTTGTTGTTTACGCCCACGAGTCCGCCGCCCAGCAGAATGTCGTCCGTCTGAACCGTCACTCCTGTGAAAAGGTTGTTTGTGAGCCCTTTTATTTTCGCGATGCCGGTCTTGTCGTCCGGGGACGAGGCGGCGTCCGCCCCGATGAGCCCGCCCCCTTCGAGGTAGGCGCTGTTGTCCGCCGGGCCGGTTGTGGACACGGATATGTTTTTGAACAGGTTGCCGGAGACGCTGCCGATTTCGGCGTTGGCGGAGTCTGTGTGCGCGGCGGGTTTTTCGCCCGTGGAGCGGACCCCGACGACGCCTCCTCCCGCCAGGTACTGGTCAGACCGCTGTCCCCGCACCGTCACCGTTATATCCGTGAAAGCGCTGCCGGTGATGTCTCCCAGAGAGGTGTCGGTGGTAATATCGTTGGCGCCTCCGATCAGTCCGTCAACGTATCCTTTTTTGGGAGTGGACCCCAGGTCGTACTCCACGTTGACGCTGCCAAAGTTCAGATTCGTGAGGTTCAGGCCGTTATAGGGGCTTTGAGCACCCTCGGCGGGGATGTTGAGCCACTTCCTCTGGTTGAGAAAGATGTCGTCTCCGGCGTTGCGGGTCGCGCCGTCTCCAACGATGGAGGTCATTCCGGAGAGAGCGGCGCCGGAGATGAACGTGCTTGCGAGGGTCCCCGCCTGAGTCGCCAGGTTCTCCAGCGCGCCGGGAGCCAGAGCCCCCGTCAGGTCCGCGATGCCGCTTTTCATGCCGTCGGCGTTGGTCCAGACGCTCGTTCCGCCCTGGAGGGTCAGTCCAGGGGCTTTGATGTCCAGAGCGATCTCTCCCGAGCCAAAGGTGATCGTCCCGTCGAGGGTCAGCGTGGTCCCCGCCGCGGGGCTGGCCAGCGCGTCCTGCAGCTCCTTCAGGGTCCCGATCGCCGCTTCCGCCCCGGGAGGCGGGAAGAACGCAAAGCATACCGCGCAGAGGAGCAGGGAAAAACACAGGCGCGGAAGGGAAAAGGGCGGAAAGGTTTTTTCCCCGCCGTAGGACAGCCGCGCTTCCTTAAAAGCGACCGCAGTTGTCGGGAAAGGCGTTTTTTCCCTGCTGAAGTATTGCTGTTTCATATCAATTCACCTCTTTTTCTTCGTTATGAGCGCGAAGCTGAAGCGCGGGCTTTTTTCAGCCACGCATTCGCCTCGGACTCCGCTTTTTTCCGCTGATCAGAGGAAAGTTTCTTCCGAATCTCCGCGGTGACGCCGGACAGCGCCTCCGTCGGGTAGCCGCATTTTTCGGCAATGATGTACCACTTTAATGCGTCGGCCGGAGAGGCTTTTACTCCGATACCGTCCTTGTAAACGACGGCGATGTTCTTCATCGCTTCGACGTTGCCTTTCGAAGCCGCGACGTTGAGCATTTTCAGGCCCTCTTTGGGGTTCTTTTTCTCCCCTCGAAGTCCGTTCAGCCAAAGGACCCCCATGATCGACGCCGCGTCGGGATGTCCGGCGGCGGCGGCCTGCGCCATGTACCGGAGCGAAGCTTTTTCGTTCCTCTCGATTCCGGCGCCCGCGTCGAGGATGACCGCCATTTTGAACAGGGCCTGGGGCAGCTTCATGTCGGCGGCCCTGCGGAAGTACTCCGCCGCCCTTCGGGGGTCCGCCTCGCTTCCCATACCGATCTCCCAGCAGACGCCGACGTTGAAAATTCCCTCCGCCATACCCGCCTCCGCGGCTTTTTCGTAACATTCGCGGGCCTTTGAAAAGTTTTTCGAGACGCCGACGCCCTCCGCGTACAGGCCTCCCAGTGTGAGCAAAGCCTGCGTATCACCCCTTTCCGCGTCAGTTTTGATCTTTGCGAAAGCCTGCTCCGGAGTGCCCGACGGGTTCTCCTGCCGGCTCGTCTCCGCCGATGCGGCAAATGCGGCTGACGTCAAAATCTCCTGCGTGAAAAAAACCGCGAGGACGCACATCAGGACGCCGGCCTTCAACCGCCGGTAACGCCCCGTTTCCGTGTACTTCCAGTGGATCATCTCTTTTCCTCCATCTCTTTCTTCCTCTTTTTTCCTCTTTCTTCCATCTCTTTTCTGCTGCTCTTTTCTTCTGTCAGATTTCCTCAACCAGACAACGGCATCAGACAATTACTTTAAATAAGTGTAGTCTTATCATAATAATCATTATATAGGTTCAATAGATATTATTGTAAATAAGACCACTTGTCTTTATCTTTTCAGATGCATAAATAGGTAATTTGACCTACTTTGTGATCAGGTTGATGTCTCTGTTGTTAGAAGCCCTTCTCGTCTGAAATATTCGGTATTTACACGAGGAAAAGATCGTAAAAATTACCATTGAGCTTATACTTGAATTTTATATATTTATAATGAATGCTCATACTAAGCAAATGAGGTAATCAAATTGTTGAAAATCAGAGATGTGGAATTTGCCCCGCAGTCCATCGGAGCCAATATCAAGGCCAGACGGCGTGCACTCGGGCTCAATCAGGACGATCTTGCCGACAAGCTGGGACTGACTCAGGCGAACATAAGCCGAATCGAAGGCAGTCCGAAGGGACCCAGCGGAGAAATGCTCCTCGCCATTGCCACGGCTCTGGGCTGTGACGTCAATGACCTGCTGGGAGTGGTGAACGCCCCGGGCATGGAAGATCTGGACGACGAAGCGAAAAGTTTCGTTGTGAACATGCTGAAAAGCGATCCTCAGTTTGGAATGTATCTGCGCAGTCTCGTCAGGGAATGCAAGAATTTTGCGGAGGACGACTGGAGATTTCTGGCCTCCAGCATAAAGCTTGCCCTGGGTTACGTGGCCGACGCCATCAAAAACAAAAAACATCAGAGCGTCGAGGCCTGAGCGGGAAATCGGTGGATTTGCCTTGCCGGAGATACGCGACCGGGGCAGGTCTTGAGATCATGCTTTCATGATATAATCGCGGCGTAACATTTAAGAAGCATTTACAGGTGTTACGAAATATATCGAATCAGGAGGGGATTTTATATGGCAAAGGCGGTAGTGGACAGCGGTACGTGTGTGGGCTGCGAGGCATGTGTGGGGACCTGCCCGGTGGAGGCCATCGCCGTGGCTGGCGGCAAGGCGAAGGTCAACGCCGATACCTGCATCGAGTGTGGAAGCTGCGTTTCGACCTGCCCGGTCGGAGCTATTTCGCAGTAACGCATACAATCGGCAGCAGAGCTTCTTCGTAATTTCACAGGACGAAAAAACGGGGGGGAATCCTTTTAGATTCGGAGGATTCCCTGTTTTGTTCCTGACGGCAGCGCGAAAGGGAGTTTTGGTGAATGCGGCTTCTGGTGTTTTACCTGACGGGTCTTACATGGGCAATTTATTCCTGTTCCAACGTGTTCTTCATGCTCGCTCCCTATCTGGTCATGCGTGGTTTTTCCTCCGAAAATGCGGGGATCCTGGTGGGGGCTTTCTACGCGGCGACGACTCTGGTCCGGCCTCTGGGGAGCTGGATAGCGGAGCGGGCGGGGATTCGCCGGGCTCTTGCGGCGTCGGCCTGCGTTTGTCTTTTCTCCACCCTGCTCATGTTCTTCGCCGCGTCCTTCTGGCTGTTTTTGGCGATACGCGTCGCCATGGGCCTCGGGTTCGGCGTGTTCGTGGTGGCGCTGATGACCTGTCAGTCTCTGCTTATCCCCGGGGAAGTTCGGGGAGGAACCTTCGCGGTGATCACCCTGGGGTCCCTTTCCTGCCTGTTTACGGTTCTGCCGCTGGCGGACTGGTTTCTCTCCCGCGGCGAGGCGGGGCTGTTTCTGGCGATTCCCGTGGTGACGTCGGCCCTGTGCCTCATTTTTTCCTGGCGGTTTCCGGCGGTTTCCGGAACCCTGAGAGTCGCCGGAAAATGGGGAACATGGGGGGATTTGTACAGAGAAATTCCGGTCTGGCGCACGATTCTGACCTGCCTGTTTTTCGGGCTCTGCGACGCCGCCATCGTCTGTATTCCGTCCCTCGCGCTTTCCATGGGCCTCATCCCCTCCTTTTTTGCCGTGGCCAACGGACTGGGCGCCCTGGTCATGCGGACGATGGGGCGCGATTTCTTCAATCGTCACCCCCGGTATCTCTTCATAGGGCCGTCGCTCTTCGTCATGGCGCTGTTTTTGTATCTCACCACCGAGGCGGTGAACAACGTCTGGCTTTTTGCCTGCGGGTTTTTCAACGGGATGGGCATGGGGTACGGTTTTCCGGCGCTTCTGGCTCTGATCGGAGACCTGGCTCCGGAGCGGCTGAGGGCGAAAATGTCCTCGCTGGTCTATTTTTGTTATGATGTGAGCTGGTTTGTTCTGCCTGTCTATATCGGCTTCGCGACGCCTCTCGTGGGAGAGATGGGAGCGTTCCGGTCTCTGGCGGCTCTCTGTCTGACGGCCGGGGTTGGAGTAGCCCTGATGTGGCGGAGCGGTTCAAAAGCGATCCTCCCGAATTGCTGAACCCGTCGGGAGGGTTCGTTTCGCACGGAGGTGGCGTTTTGAAGGTACGTGAAATACTTGAGAAAATCAACCTGACGGCTCCCTTTGCCCTTGCGGAGGAGTGGGATAACAGCGGATTGATGGTGGGGGACCCGGAAGGAGAGGTGCGGCGTCTTGCCCTGACGCTGGATCCCTTGCCCGAAGCTCTGGAAGAAGCCCGCCGCGGGGGATGTCAGGCGCTCTTGTCCCATCATCCGCTTTTTTTCCATCCCGTCAGGAAGATCGACTTCTCCGTCACGGAGGGGAAGGTCGTTCAGATGGCCGCCCTGGCCGGCATGGCGGTGCTGTCCGCCCACACGAACTGGGACAGCGCGGAAGAAGGCGTCAGCCGCGTCCTGGCGGAGAAGATGAAGCTCGTTTCCGTGGCCCCTCTGCAGCCTTCCTCCCGCGGAACGGGGGGCATGGGCGCGGTGGGAAACCTGCCTGCCGCGGCTCCCGTGACGGAGGTTCTGGAAAGACTGAAGAGCGCCTGGAATCTAAGCCGTCTTGACTACTATGGACCGACGGACTGTAGTATACTGCGAACGGCCCTTTGCGGCGGCTCGGGAGGAAGCCTCTGGCCCGCGGCCCTGTCCGTGAAAGCGGACCTCTACGTTACGGCCGACATGAAGTATCATGATATTGTGGACTGCGTTCGCGCAAGGCTCCCTGTGGCCGTGATCGATCACGGGGAAATGGAAAGCGGGACTCTGGCGGAACTGGCGCGTTATCTTTCCGTTCCGGGGGAGCTGGAGGTCGTGCTGCTGAACTATCGGGCTCTTGCCGCGCCGCTGCGTCTGTGACCGGGCGAGCCGCGATCGAATTTATACGAGGTGGTAATCATCATGAAGAAAAGCAGAGTTTTCAGCGGGATGAGACCGACGGGTCAACTGCATCTCGGACATATGGCGGGAGCGTTGACCAACTGGGTGAAGTTCCAGGAGGATCATGAATGTTTTTACTGCATTGTCGACTGGCACGCGCTGATGTCGAACTACGCCGATTCTGAAGAGACGCATAAACTCTGTATGGACGTCCTGCTGGACTGGCTTTCCGTCGGACTGGACCCCGAAAAAAGCTGCATTTTCATCCAGTCTCACGTTCCTCAGCACGCGGAGCTTTTCCTTGCGCTCTCGATGATCACCCCTCTGGGTTGGCTTTACAGAAATCCCACGTACAAGGAACAGATTGTGAATATCCAGAACAAGGATTTGAGCACCTTCGCGTTTCTGGGCTATCCCGTACTGATGGCGGCGGACATTCTGCTCTACAGAGCGGAAAAGGTTCCGGTGGGAGAGGATCAGAGCGCCCACATGGAGCTTTCACGGGAGCTTGTGCGCCGTTTCAATCACTTTTTCGGTGAAAATTTGCTGCCCGAGCCTCAGACCATTCTGACCCCCACGCCGAAGGTCCCTGGAACCGACGGCCGCAAGATGAGCAAATCCTACGGAAATTCTCTCTATATTTCGGAAAGCTCCAAATCCATGTGGGAGAAGCTCCGCACCATGATCACGGACCCGGCCCGGGAGAGGCGCACGGATCCGGGAGACCCCAACAAATGCCCGGTGTGGGACCTTCACAAGGTCTTCAATCCCGACGAGTCCCAGAGGGCGGAGATCGACATGGGATGCCGAACGGCGGGCATCGGCTGCATCGACTGCAAAAAAATGCTGAACGCCCACGTTTCGACCATGATGGACCCCATTCACGAACGCCGCGCCCGCTATGAAAAGGACGAGTCCCTGCTGGAGGATATTCTTCGGGAGGGGGCGAAGCGCGCCGAAACTGCGGCGCGGGCCACCATGAAGGACGTCTATCCCGCCATGGGGCTGATCGTCCGGGCCGACCGGGTCAGTTGAGCCTATGCTGAAGGAGAGCGTCGAAATCTCCATCGGCGGTTTTTCCGGCCCTCTCGACCTCCTGTGTCATCTGGTGGAGAGCCGGCAGTTTCAGGCCGCCGAAATCAAAGTGACGCAGCTGGTGCGCATCTACGGGGTCTGGCTGCTGAAGACGAAAAAAGCCTCCACGGACATGCTGGCGGATTTTTTCTATATGGTCGCCGGACTGCTGCTTCAAAAGACGCTTTCTCTGCTTCCCGGCGCGGAGCCGGAGCCACTGGACGACGGTGAGGAGAACCTTCCCATCAATGAGGAAGAGCTTATGGAAAGGCTTGAACGGTATCGTCCTTACCGGGCGGCCACCTCCTGGCTGGAGGAGCGGAAGCTGTTGAGGGAAAAACGCTTTCGGCGTCCGGTGTCGGGGCATTTGGGAGAGGTGGCGAAACGGGGGTACGTCATTGGAGACCTTTATTTTTTGAGCCGGATCTGGTGGCGGCTCTTTGAGCGATATACCGACGGCAGAGCGTCCCACCCGTTCCCCGACGGTTTTTTTGAAGAGGAGTGGGACGGCGTCCCCGGGCCGCTTCCCGAGGAGTCTCAGATTCAGGGCCGTATCGCCGAACTGGAGGAGAAGCTGCGGAATTTTTCCGCCATTTCCCTGAATGAGACCTGGAGTCTTTCCCCTTCCCTGGGTTCCCTGATCGTGACGCTTCTGGCGGTTCTGGAGATGTGTCGCATGGGTAAGGTCTATATCGAGCAGGAGACGCTTTTTTCCGATGTCAAAATATGTGCGAAGGTCTGCTGAAAAGGGGAGCGCCGCCGGTTCCGGACCGCTTTCCGTTTTGGCATCTCAGATTGAGGCGGTGCTTTTCCTGGCCGCGGATCCGGTTCCCGAGACGGATCTGAAAAACGTTTTCGGGACGACGACAAAGGATTTGACCGCGGCTTTGGAAGAACTGAAAGAACATCTGGCGTCGGGGCATGGACTCGTCCTGTCGTCGGCGGCGGGAGGATGGGTTCTGGAAACCAACCCCCATTTCTCGGAGGTTCTGTCCCTCTTCCGGGAAGCGTCCCAGAAAGACCGGATACGCCTCAGCAGAGCGGCGGTGGAAACGCTGTCGGTGATCGCCTGGAATCAGCCCGTGACCCGAGGCGAGGTGGAGGAGCTGCGGGGCGTGCGCAGCGAGCGGGTGCTGGAAACCCTTCTTTCTCATGGTCTGATCCGCATATCGGGGCGCAAGAAAACCAGCGGGTCTCCTCTGCTCTATCGAACCACCGAGCGTTTTCTGGACGTGTTTGGAGTGGAGGCCATCGCCGACCTTCCTCACCTTGAAGAACTTGAGGCCCTGGGCTCCGAACCGGCGGAAGACGCGGCCGGACCGGACGATTCGGAGGACGGGGACGATGCGACTTAACGCCTTTCTGGCGGACTGCGGAACCGCGTCGAGACGAAAATCGGAGGAGCTCATTCATGCGGGGCGGGTGAAGGTCAACGGTAAAATCGTTCTGGCTCCGTATTTTCCCGCGGATCCGGACAAAGACGTTGTGGAGGTGGATGGGGTTCGCGTTTTGCCCTGCCCGAAGGTCTACATCGTCATGAACAAGCCGTCGGGGGTGGTGTGCGCCGTTTCCGACAAACATGATCCCGTCGTGATGGATCTCTTGCCGGAGAAGTACCGGGCGCAGGGTGTTTTCCCCGTGGGGCGTCTGGACCGGGAGAGCGAGGGATTGCTGATTCTGACCAACGACGGAGAGTTTGCCCAGAATGTTCTGCATCCGTCGAAGGGAGTCGTGAAGGAATACGAGGCCCTTCTCGACGGAGAAATCGACGAGAAACGACTGAATCGCTGGCGTGAGGGCTTCGAGATCCAGGGGCGGAAGATCGCCCCCCTTTCGATAGCGGTGATGATACGGGAACCCCGGGGCCGGTGGGTACGTCTCACCATCGGGGAAGGGCTGAAACGTGAAGTGCGGGTCATGGCGAAACAGGCGGGCTTCACTGTACTGAGGCTCATACGGCGCAGGATTGGTGTTTTGACCCTCATGAAACTGCAAAAAAATCAATTCGTGGAATTGTCTTTTTCTGACCTGTACACTAAAATATTTGAGGGTGGTTCAATTTAACTCTGCTTTGACTTTGCCCGGCTGCGTAAGGAGGACACGTCCGTGAGTGAAATAGATGAGCGTTCGCGGGAACTTATCAAGACACGTATAATAAGTAAACTGAAGGAAATCAAGTCCTTTCCCCAGTTTGTGGTGGAGACGCTGCGCAAGCTCAACGACCCCACCAGCAGCGCTTCGGACGTGGCGGCGAGCCTCTCCCGCGACGAAGGGCTGGTTTTGCGTACCCTGAAACTGGCCAACTCGGCGGCCTATGGGATGTCGAGACACATCTCGGATATTTCGGAGGCCATCGCGCTTCTTGGGTACAAAAATATCAGCAACATCGTTCTTGCGGCCACCGTGTACTCCGTCATGGACAAGGGGCTTTCAGGTTACGCTCTGGATCGGGGTGAGCTGTGGCGGCATTCCCTGACCACCGCCTACACGGCTCGTCACATCGCGCAGCTGAGCAATAAGGTTCCCCCGGAGGAGGCCTATGTGGGCGGACTGCTGCACGACATCGGCAAGGTCGTGCTGAACGACTACGTGCGATTTGGCTACGGTATCATCGTCAAACTGGTCGAAGAGGAACATATCCCCTTTACCGAAGCCGAGCTGAAGGTCCTGGGGTTTGAACACGCCATGGTAGGGTCTCTGCTGGTGGAGCGCTGGGATCTCCCCGAGGGGTATCAGTATTCCACGCTGCTTCATCACAATCCCAATGCTCTGGAGGCCGAACACGCGAAGTATCAATCTCTGGTGGACGTGGTGAGCGTCGCCAATTCCATGTGTCTCATGCTGGGCGTGGGGCTGGGGGCGGACGGACTTCAGAACTACCTTTTCACGGAACCCCTGGAGCGCCTTGGCATCGAGGATTATGAAGCCCTCCTTTCGGAGCTGGTGGATTTCGCGGGACAGGCCTCTCAGGAAATGGCGGATATGCGGGATATGTAGAGGCGCCGTCGTGATCGTTACCATCGACGGTCCTTCAGGAGCGGGGAAAAGCAGCGTTGCGGAACGCGTGGCCCGGGAACTGGGCATTCGCCGGCTGGATACGGGCGCTCTCTACCGAACCGTGGCCTTTGTTCTGGATCGGAGGGGCCTCCTTCCGGCGGAGGGAGAAAAGACTTTCGACGCGGTGAAGGGGCTTTCCGTACGTCTGGAGGGGGAAAAAGTTTTTGCGGGCGACGAGGATGTGACCTGCGCCATACGAACGCCCCATGTGGATGGTATCGTGTCCGCCTGGGCCGCTTTGAGCTCGGTTCGAAGCGCCCTTTTGAGCGTTCAGAGGGATCAGGCCCGGTACGGTTCTCTGGTTGCGGAGGGTCGGGACATGGGGACGGTGGTTTTTCCCGACGCGGACGTCCGTTTCTTTCTTACCGCTTCTCCCGAGGCCCGGGCCGAGCGAAGGTTCAAAGAACTTCAGGCCCGGGGGGAAAACATCGCTTATGAGGACGTCCTGGCCCGAATGCACGAGCGGGACCACGCCGACAGCGTTCGTGAACTGGCCCCCCTGAAAGAACCCGAGGGCGCGATTCATGTGGATACGTCCCGGATGGATATGGAAGCAGTCGTCCAAAAACTGGTTTCCATCGTGCGGGACAGAATGGCGAAGAGCGGTGAATGACAGGCGTCCCGGCGGAAGCAGGGCGGCGGGGCGTGAATCTGTGGAAAGGATTTGAGCCGTTGACGTTCAACAAATTTTTTTACGCGCTGGTGCAGATGTTTTTCCGGGGCATCTTTTTTCTTTACAATCGCTTTTCCATAAAATGGGTGGAGCCGCTTTCGGGCGACAAAAACGTGATCGTCGCCTGCAACCATTGCAGCAATCTGGATCCTCTGGTCGTCGGGGTGGCCTTTCCCCGGCGATTGCGTTATTTTGCCAAGGAAGAACTTTTCAGGCCTCTGCTTTTGGGGCCGATCATTCGAGTTTTGGGGGCCGTACCCGTTTCCCGCGTGGACAACGCCTCCGCCGCCAGCGCTCTCAAGGGATTTTTCAGGTTGCTGGAAGAGGGGAACGACGTGCTGATCTTCCCCGAGGGGTCCCGTTCTCCAGACGGAACATTGCAGCCTCTGGAGGGAGGGGTCGGACTCATCGCGGCCCATTCGGGGGCGTCCATTCTGCCCGTTTTCATCAGCGGAACCTACAGGGCTCTGCCGCCGGGCGCGTTTCTGTTCCGTCCCGCCAAAATTTCGGTTACCTTCGGAAAACTGCTGACCTTCGACGCGGAGACCTGCCGCGGGAAAGGGGCACGGGAAAAAATCGTGACGGCGCTGACGGAAGCCCTTCGGGAGCTTGAGTCGGGATCTTGAGCCGGCAGCGTCGCAGACCGGAGACGGCTCTCACTCCCAACGCCGCTGTGGTGGCGGCTCTTTCTCTGCCGGATCAGGATTATGCTCCGACGCTTTTGCTGGAGGAACTTTCGCTTTTGCTGGGGTCTTTGGGGATTTCCGTGGTGGGGAGCGCCGTGCAGAAGCGCCCTGCCCCGGACCCGGCCACGCTGGTGGGCAGAGGCAAGGCGGAGGAACTTGGGGTGTTTTGCCGGGCCAGAGGCGGAGGATACCTTGTCTTCAACGAAGCCCTCTCTCCCGTTCAAAAAAGCAACCTGGAAAAAATGACGGGCCTGAAGATATGGGACCGGCCCTTTGTCATCATGAAGATTTTCGAGCGACGGGCCTATACGGCCGAGGCGAAACTGCAGGTGGAGTTGGCCCTGATCCGGTACGAAATTCCCCACCTGAAGGGGTTGGGACTTCAGATGTCCCGGGCGGGGGCGGGTATTGGAACCCGAGGTCCCGGCGAAACGGAGTTCGAGCGGCATCGAAGAAAGCTGAAACGCAGGGAGCGGGAAATATCTAAAAAACTGGAAAATGTCAGACAGCAACGCCGGCTGGTGCGGGACCGCAGAAAGAAGATGGGCATCCCGACGGTGTCTCTGGTGGGGTATACCAACAGCGGGAAATCGACGCTTCTGCGGGCTCTTTCGGGTGATGAATCGATTTTGGTGGAGGACCGGCTTTTTTCTACCCTCAGCACGTCGGTTCGGCGGGTGGGGCTGCCGGGGGGAGGAGCGGCCCTTTTTTCCGACACCGTGGGTTTCGTCCGAAGCCTGCCCCCGGACCTGGTGGCGGCTTTTCGCGCGACTCTGGAGGAAATTGCGGAGGCGGCGCTGCTGCTTCTGGTTTTGGACGCCGGAGAGGAGGACGCGCCGGCAACGTACGACGTCATTGTGAGAACGCTGGAGGATATTGGCTGCCTGGACATCCCCCGCGTTGTCGTTCTCAATAAAGAAGATCTCGTTTCTGAACGGGAGTTGAACGCCCTTTCTCTGTACCTTCGGGCGGCGGGAGAAGAAACGGTGGTTTTGAGCGCCCTTGAAGCCAGAGGGCTCGACGCGCTGCTGGATGCCGTCGAACGGGAACTGGCCGGCCAGGACGCCTGGTACGTGAGGTATCGAAAGACGGCTGAAGATGCGGAGTGATGGCAATATGTTGAGCATGACCGGTTTTGGCCGGGCGGTCCATACTTTTTCCTGGGGTACGGTTTCCTTCGAGCTGACGTCGGTGAACCATCGTTATCAGGAAATCAGCGTCCGGTTGCCGAAGGAGCTTTCCTCCCTGGAGAGCCGGATCGTTTCTCTGCTGCGTTCGCGCCTCAGACGGGGGAAAATCCGGCTCTCTGCCGAAATTTCCTGGATGGCCGGCAGCCGTGTGGCAAAACTGGACAGGGAGGCGCTCAGCTATTATTATGGTGAACTCCAGGCGGTTTCGCAACAGTGGAATTTGCCTTTCGCCGCTTCTTCCGTTTCCGAGCTGACGCCTTTGCTGGCCCTGCCCGGCGTCTGTGATTCCCTGTCCGTCTCCGAAGAGGACGAGGCGGAGGGGGACAACGCCTGGGACGCTCTGACGGAGGAAGCCGTGAAGGCCCTGATGGAGATGAAAAGCTCCGAGGGGGCGAAGCTGGCGGAGGCCGTCAGACTGGACCTGGAAACCTTCGAGTCTCTTGTGGCGTCTCTTTCGGAGAGGTGGAATGTCGCCTCTTCCGAGGCCCTGGATGCTCTGAAGACGAGAATAGAGAAGGTCATGGAGCGGTTCGACCTGGAGATCGACCAGAACCGCATCGCACAGGAAGTTTCTCTGTTGGCTGACCGATGGGACGTTTCTGAAGAGCTGGCCCGTTTGGCCGTCCACATCGCGAAGTTCAGGGAAACGGCCTTCGGTTCGGCGTCGGAGGGAAGAAAACTCGACTTTCTGATTCAGGAGATGAATCGAGAGGTCAATACCATGGGGTCCAAGGTCGGCGACGCCGAGTTCCGATGGACGGTGGTGGAGGCAAAATCCTGCCTCGAACGGATAAGGGAGCAGATACAGAACGTCGAATAATCAGATGGACGGAGGATAAATCGCGCGAAAATGAACGGACAGGAGCGGCAAATAAAACGTGAGAGCAGGGGGAGGCTCTTCGTTCTCGCCGGACCCAGCGGCGCGGGCAAGGGAACTTTGAGGTCCCGCGCTCTTGCGGATGTGGAGGGCTGGGTCTATTCGATCTCCTGTACCACTCGTGCCCCAAGAGGCGGGGAACGCGACGGGGTGGAGTACAGATTCCTCTCCAGAGAGGCCTTCGAGGAAAAGGTGGAGCGTAATCTGTTTCTCGAATACGCCCTGGTTCACGGAAATTTTTACGGGACGCTTCGTGAGGATGTTCAGCGCGACCTGGACGCGGGGCGAGACGTGCTTCTCGAAATCGACGTCCAGGGGGCGAAACAGGTTCGAAAGCTCATTCCCGACTGCGTGCTGATTTTTATCTCCCCGCCGTCTCTTTCGGTTTTGTCGGAACGGCTCCGAAAGCGGGGGACGGACTCCGAGGAGCAGATCGCTCTGAGGCTCTCGAACGCGAAGGAGGAAATGAAGTACGCGTCGTTCTGTGACCACGTCGTCGTCAACGACGAACTGGATGCGGCCACGGAGGAACTGCGCCGCATTATACTGAGTTATAAAGGAACCGATTCAAAAACGGGATCGAAACGTCCCGGAGAAACGGAGCCGGGAAAAAATAAAACGACATGAAGGCAGGTTTGTGAGTTATGAAGTTTTACGACATTGATGAGCTCGAAAATAAATGCGGAACGAACAACAAATATGAGATCACGGCTCTGGTGGCCGCCAGAGCCCGATGGCTGAGCGAACAGAAAACGGTTCTCGACGCGCTGCCGGCGAACGAAAAATACCTTTCGGCCGCCCTGGTGGAGGTGGAGCACGGACAAATTCCCGCTCAATGGATCGCGGAACTGGAAGCAAAGGACCTCCCGGAGGGAACCGGCGCGAACAGACCGACTCAGTCCTGAGGGTTCCTTTTCAAATGCTGAGCTGGAAACGCTCTCGAAAAATTCTGCTGTGCGTCACGGGCGGCATCGCGGCGTATAAAATTCCCGACCTCGTCAGCCGTTTGCGCAAGCTGGACTGCGAGGTCGAGATTGTCCTTACGAAAGCGGCTGAAACGCTCGTCAGCCCGCTGGCTCTTTCCACCCTTTCGGGCCGGCGCGCGTGGCTGCAGGATGATTTTTTGTCGGAGAAGCGGGGGTTTGAAATTCCCCACATCCGGCTGGCCGACTGGGCAGAGGCCGTCGTTGTCGCTCCCTGTTCGGCGGAAACGGCGTCGGGGCTGGCCCAGGGGCGCGCGGGCAGTATCGTCGAGGCGGCTCTTCTGGCCACCCGGGCTCCGGTGCTGCTTTTCCCCGCCATGAACGTCCACATGTTTGAACATCCGGCGACTCAGCGGAACCTGAGAACTCTGACGGAGTGGGGCCTGCGCGTGGTGGACCCCGAGTTCGGCTCTCTGGCCTGCGGCTATGAGGGCAAGGGACGGCTGCCCGAAACGGACCTGATTCTGGAGGAAATCGCCTGGGCCCTTTCTCCCCGGCGGGACCTGGAAGGCCGACACGTTCTCGTGACGGCGGGCCCCACTCGCGAGTACCTGGACCCGGTACGCTTCATCTCCAATCCCAGCACGGGGAAAATGGGGCTGGCGGTGGCGCGCACCGCCTGGTACCGGGGCGCGGAGGTCCGGGTGATTCTGGGGCCGACGCCCTGTCCCGGCAACGTCCACGGGCTTCAGATGCGCGGCGTCGTCACGGCGGTGGAAATGCGGGATGCGGTGATGGAAAACCTCGAATGGGCGGACTGCGTGGTCAAGGCGGCCGCCGTGGGAGATTACCGGGCCGAGGAGCAGGCGCTCCACAAGATCAAGCGCGAAAAAAAGGAATCGCTCACCCTGTCTCTGGTGCAGAACCCGGATATTGCGGCAGAAGTGGGAAGCCGCAAGCGCGCCGGTCAGCTTTTGATTGGCTTTGCGGCGGAAACGGACGACCTGGAGAAAAACGCCCGGGCCAAAATGGAACGCAAGGGCATGGATCTGATGGTCGCCAACGACGTTCTGGCGGAGGGGAGCGGGTTCGGAGCCAACACCAACACGATTCGGATTCTGTCCCGGGAGAGCGAAACGCAGGTTTCCGGAAGCAAGGAAGAAGTCGCCGACGCCATCTGGGAAACGGTCCTGAGCCGGGGTCTTCTGTAGCTTCATGCTTTTTTACGCGGAGGTGGTCATTCCCGGCCCCTGGTGGAATACTCTGACCTATATCCTGGAGTCCTCGACTCCTCCCCAGAGAGGGGTACGGGTGCGGGTTCCCGTGGGAAGCGGGTCCCGGGTCGGATTTGTGGAAAGCGTCGCGGACTCTCCTCCGGTTTCCGGCTCCGGAACGAGGATGGCCCTTAAAACCGTGCGGGAAGTGCTGGATGAACGGTGTGTGCTGGGGGACGATCTTTGGGGTCTTGCCGGCTGGACAGGGAAAACGTTCCTGTGCGGCATGGGCGAGGCCCTTCAGCTTATTTGTCCGAAAGCGCTTCTGCGGGGCGGCCCTTTTTCGCCTCCTCCCCCCGAAGCGCCGGCAAACGGCGTGTTTCGGGAGCGAGCCTGCTACGATCCCAGAGATGAGGAGCGCCGCGCCGGTTACGTCGAAGAGCTGTCGAGGGGAGGACGGGCGCTGGTCCTGTTTCCCGAAAAAGAAAACGCGTCGCTTTTTTTCAGAGCTCTGCCTTCGGAGATCAGGGAAGAATCGCTTCTGTGGCCTGAAAGCGACGGGGGAAAAAAAATCGGGGCCGCCTGGGATGCGGTTTGCAGGGGAGAGGTTCGAGTGATCGTGGGCACGGGACGGGCGGTGTTCGCTCCCATGACCTTCGAGACGATCATCGTGGACGATGAAGCCAACCCCTCTTATGTTTTCGTGCGGGCTCCCCGGGTTTCGGCGCGGACTCTGGCCGGCCGCAGAGCGCTTTGTCTGAAGGCCGTTTTTCTGTTGGGCGGGCGGTTGCCCTCGGCGCGGACGTACCTGAGATCCCGTCCCGCCTGTTCGATATTGCCGAGACGAGAGAACCTCGTTTTTGTGGATATGGGGCGCGCCCGCAAAAACGCGGTTCCCGGCGTGGAGGGCGAACTGTTTCTCACGAAATCTCTTCTCGACCGCACCCGGGCGACGCTGGCAGCGGGCCGGTCCGTGTTCTGGATCATGGACCGAAAGGGGCTCTCCGGCGAGGTCTTCTGCTCCGACTGCGGCAGCGCCCTTTCCTGCTCCCGCTGCGGCTCGACGATGCGGAGCGAGTCCGAGGGAGCGGTTCTTCGCTGCGTGCAGTGCGGTATGCGGGACGTTCTGCCCCCCCGATGTCCGGTGTGCCGGGGCACGCTGCTGCGGGGGAGGCGGCCGGGACTGGAGGCACTGTTGCCCACGGCCCTTCGATATGTGGAAAATGCGCCGGTTCTGATGGATGAGCCGAGCCTGAAGCGCGTTTCGTCTCCCGCTCTGCTTCTGGGGACCCGACGGCTCCTGACCCGATGCGACCTTCTTGACGTGGGGCTTGTGGGATGGCTGGACCTGGACGCCGAAGAGCGTAAAACGGATTACAACGCCCGCTTTCAGACCTTCAGCATGATTTGGGAGTCCTGCTGGCGGGGGTTGAAGGGAGCAGACGCCTGGCGCGTGGTGCTGATGCAGACCCGTCGCACGGGAAACGCCTGGCGGAGCGCCCTGTGGTCCGGTTGGGAAAACTTCTGGCGGGGCGATCTGGAGGAGCGAAAAAATCTGAATCTGCCCCCCTATGCCACTCTGGTGCAGATCGACCTGCCCGACGGGGAGAATCGGGACGCTTTCGCCAAAACTCTGGAAGACGCCGGATTTTCCGTAATGGACGCCGGAGACGGGATTTCTCCTCTGCGGGTGACGGTGAATTCCATCGGGAAACTGCGAAAGGCCCTGAGGCCGCGCTTCGAGATCCGACATTCCCGCAGGGGATTCCCCGTGCTGACGCTGTGCGCGGAGTGACGCGCGGAGTGATGGAGGCTGTAACGATGGAAAGATGGCAGAGGCAGGCTCTGGAGATGGTGGAGGATCAGATTGTGGGGCGCGATGTGAGAGACAGGCGCGTTCTCGATGCGATGACCTCCGTCCCCCGACATCTTTTTGTCCCGCCGGAATACGCGGAAGATGCGTATATCGACCGCCCTCTGCCCATAGGGGAACACCAGACGATCTCCCAGCCCTATATGGTCGCGAAGATGACCGAACTTCTCAGGACGGAACCGGGCATGAAGGTTTTGGAGGTGGGGGCGGGATCGGGGTATCAAAGCGCGATTCTGGCGACTCTGGGGCTTCAGGTCTGGGCCACGGAGCGAGTGGAATCTCTTTCTCGCACGGCGCAGAAGCGGCTGAAAGATCTGAATTTCGATGTCACAGTCATCCATTCCGACGGACGTCTGGGGTACCCCGGGGAAGCTCCTTACGACCGGATCATCGTAGCGGCGGCCTCCATGAAGGTCGAAGCGGAATGGGACCGGCAGTTGAGTCTGAACGGCCTTTTGGTGGTCCCCCTGAACGTGATGACGGGAGGGCAGCGCCTTCTGGTGCGCGAGAAACTGCAGCCGGGGTTTCGCAACACCTGGTACGATTATTGCCGTTTCGTCCCGCTTCTGAGCGGGGTGGAATGAGAATGGATATTTTGGGTAATTGAGTAAATTGAAGAAAAACGGCGAGTTGGTCAGTGTCGCTGACCGACGGAAATTCACAGCCCTGGACGGCAAAAATATCTGACTTTTTAATACAAAGGAGTTTCTGACATGAAAATAAAGAGTTTGGCGCTGTCCGCCATGCTTGCGGCTCTTTACGCCGCTCTGACCATCGTTCTCACACCCATTTCCTTTGGCCCTCTGCAGTTTCGCGTGTCCGAGGCCCTGACGCTTTTGCCCTTCTATCTTCCTGAAGCGGTGCCGGGGCTTTTCGCCGGCTGTGTTCTGGCCAACTTCTTCGGCGGGTACGGGATGCCCGACGTGATTGCGGGAGGCGGCGCGACGCTCCTGGCCGCGTGGCTTTCCAGTAAAATGCCCTGCCTGTGGCTGGCGGCTCTGCCCCCTGTGGTGGTCAACATGTTTGTCATCGGCACGATGCTGCACCTGCTGATAGACAATACACCTCTGTGGAGCACGATAATTTACGTGGGGCTCGGTCAGGCGGGAGCCTGCTGGATTGTCGGATATCCTCTGATGCTGGCGCTGGAGAAGCGGAAGATTTTACATCGCTGAGAAGAATCCCGAAGGAGATTCCTGTCTCAAAAGTGAGAAGATGCGGATGACAGTCTGCGCACGACGCAGGATCCGGGGCGTCAGAGCCCGACCGGCCGCTTTGCCCAGGAAGGAGAGCAGCGCGCCCACCGGGTCGTCGCGTTTTTCGGGGATGAAAAACAGCCCTTCGACATTTCTGTAAACGGTCGCGTCCAAACGTCTGACGGCCTTCAAAATCGTCGACCGCTCTCCTTCGTAGTGGATCAGCAGACTTCCGCTTCTGTGGGAGGCGACGGCCCTCAGAATCTCCGCGTGAGTCTCCAGCAGCGCTCCAATGACCAGAGCCTCCGTTTCCGTGAACGCATTCCGCGGACACCTCAGCCGAATCCGCCCGGGCAGTTCATGAATTATCGAAAACTTCATTTTTATATGCCAACCCGCTTCCTTCACGTAGATGCCGTTTCTCACGGACGAAATTTAAGTTAGCATTATAAAACTTTTTTGTCAAATTAAATATCCATCTCGATAATTTTGCACCTCTTGACAGCCTGTGTTCAATGAGGTTATCATGATTATTGTTTTATTGAACAAATTTACCTCTTTGCTTCGGGGAGGTCAGATCTATGGACTGCGGGAAAAAAGCAGCATGAAAACGATGATAGCATTTATGTCGATGATTCAAAAGCAGGATACCCGGGCGTATATCGAATCTCTGATTTATTGTTTTGCAGCTCCAACAATAAGAGGGCTGAAGCCGGGAAACCTGATCAACCTCCGGCGCAGCGGGGATAAAAATATCGCGGCGATCTGGGACGCTGAAAAAGAAGGACTGCTTCGCAGATTTCGTCTCTCGTCGTTTACCCTGTCCGCCCGGACGACGGCCGACGAGAGTTCGGTTCTGATTCTGGTCTACAGAAAAGAGCTTCTCGTTCGGGCCCTCTTCGCGGAAGAATCGCGGGCGCTGCTGGATTCTCTGGGTTACGGAGATGTTTCGAACGTGGAGTCCTGTCTGGAGCGTTTGGGAGAACGTTTTCAATGTGATTTTCCTCATGAAATTGGTCTTTTTCTCGGATACCCGCCGAAGGATGTGGAGGGTTTCATTCGAAACAGGGGTGAAGATCCCCTGCTGGTCGGCTGCTGGAAGGTCTACGGCAACGTTCGGAAAGCCCGAAGAACCTTCCGGAGGTACAAACAGGTGGAAACCAGTGCCGCGAGAGCCCTCATCCGCCGGGCGAGGCATACCTGGCCTCATTTGGGCGAGCGTGCCTGTATTTAATGAACATTCGAGAACCGGAGATCGGGCAGGCCATATCGCGGAGCGGTTCGCTCCAATGCCGAACACAAACTGTTTCGTTCCGGCACAGCCGGACAAATTTTCATTCAGGGAGGATTTTAAAAAATGTCTAAAGTCATTATCGTTTATTGGTCTGGGACGGGCAACACGGAGCAAATGGCGCAGCTGATTTCGAAGGGCGCCAGTGACAAAGGCGCGACGGTGGTGTGCAAGTCGGTCGGAGAGGCTTCGGTGGACGAGCTCGCCGAGTATGACGTGATTGCGCTGGGCTCGCCCTCCATGGGAGTTGAAGTGATTGAAGAAGGTGAGATGGAGCCATTTTTCACCGAGGCCTGTCCTTCGCTCCGGGGAAAGCACGTCGCGATTTTCGGCTCTTACGGCTGGGGTGGCGGCGAATGGCTGAGAGTCTGGGCGGACCGCGTCAGGGAAGCCGGAGCGCAGCTTGTGGGCGATGGGCTGGCCGTGCATGAAGCTCCTGATGATACGGCTTCCGCCGAATGCATCGCTTACGGGGAAAAAATCGCTGCTCTGTAAGTTTTGGACGGTCGCGGCGTGTCTGCAACCGACGTGCCTGCAGGCATTGAAGCGCCGAATAAAAAACGTCAGCCGGGTTGAATTTCGCCCGGCTGCAATTTGCCGGTACCAATCAAACGATCCCCCCTTGTGTTATGCTTGACTTCGATTCGATCAGATATCAGATATACCCGGAAGCACTTGGAATCGGACGGCTGCCGCCTTGATGCCCGGGAGTATCGATTTGAGACGGAGGCTGGCGTTGTGGATAGTTTTACGTTCATTGACCTTTTTGCCGGAATCGGGGGCGTTCGATCAGGCTTTGAGTCTGTCGGAGGCCGTTGCGTATTCACGAGCGAGTGGAATGAATGGTGTAAAAAAACTTATCAGGCCAATTTCGGAGAAGAGGAATCCTTTGTGGGAGACATCGTTTCATATCCCGCCGGGGACGTCCCCGATCATGATGTTTTGCTGGCGGGTTTTCCGTGTCAGCCTTTTTCAATAGCGGGTGTTTCAAAAAAAAACGCGCTGGGACGTCCTCACGGATTTGAATGCACGACTCAGGGAACGCTTTTCTTTGATGTTGCGCGTATTTTGGCGGCTAAACATCCAAAGGCGTTTTTGCTTGAAAATGTTAAAAATCTGGTTTCACATAATAAAGGGCAGACTTTTGAAATCATACTTCACACTCTTGAAAAGGAGCTGGATTATCATGTTTTTTGGAAAATCATCGACGGACAGTCCTGGGTTCCTCAACACAGAGAACGGATAATTATTGTGGGGTTCCGCGAGAAAAACGATTTTTCATGGGACAGCCTTGTTATTCCTGACGAACGTCCGACAATGAAAGCCGTTTTACATCCTGAAGACGGAAGCGAATTGCCTCAATTTCCTTATACGACAGGGGCCAGGGGCGAAGTTCAATCAAAGTACGGGTTATCGGAACGCCTGTGGCGGTACCTTCAGGATTATGCCGCAAAACACAGGGCAAGAGGAAACGGTTTTGGATATGGACTCGTAACGCCGGACGACGTCGCTCGCACGCTCTCGGCAAGGTATTATAAGGATGGCGCCGAGATTTTGGTTTCAAGAGAGAACGGGCGAACTCCACGTCGATTGACCCCAAGAGAATGCGCTCGAATTATGGGATTTGACGATTCATTCAAAATCGTTGTTTCTGATACGCAGGCATACAAACAATTTGGTAATTCGGTAGTCGTCCCTGTAATCAAGGCCGTTGCAAAAGCTATGAAACCTTTTCTCTGTCGTTAAAGTCTTTATAATCTGCGGTTGCCATTGTTATTCTCCATCCTTTTCAATTCAACGTCCGCGAAAAAGAACCCGTCTCTATCGCTCAGAGAAATCGCTGTAAATCTTTGGCGCCGGCAGCCTGCCTGTTCGTGCCCGGCCTGGTATAATAGGCGCGGGTAGACTGAAAGGAGAGAGCGTCGATTTTGACAACAGGAGAGAAGAGCGCGGTTCGTTTGTTGCCGCTGAAGAGCGATTTGATTTTTAAGA